>CAJONH010000220.1 GCA_905235825.1 Candidatus Gastranaerophilales bacterium | reverse complement strand
TTTTTCTCCGAAATCATATCTTTTACAAACTCTTTTGTAACTAAAAACATTCCCTTTATGTTTACATTAAACATATTATCCCAGTCATTTTCACTGATGTCATTAAACAGCTTAATCTGTGAAATACCCGCGTTATTTATCAAAATATCTATTCTTCCGTAATTATCATGTATTAACTCGGCTATTCTGCTTACCTCACCGCTGTCTGAAATATCAGCCTTAAACGCAACTGCGCCGGTTTCAGCTGCTATTTTTTTTGATTTTTCTTCACTTTTATTATAAATAAAAATTACCCTATAACCGTTTTTTGAAAATTCATAAACACATTCTTTTCCTATGCCACGGCTGCCTCCTGTTATAAGTACATTTTTCATATTAAAAACTCCCATTACTATATATTGTGTTTTCAAAATCCATTATACACAACTTTTCAAAATTTCACAAGATTTTCTTGATTATTCCACATAAATTTGATAATATATAAAATGGACAAAAATCGAAGCAAGTGTTTTGTTTTTTATTAAATTGTCAAAAATATTAAAAGGGAGGAGTTTAATATGAATATAAATGAAATATGGGAAAAAACCCTTGTTATAGTTAAAAATAATATTAGTTCTCCCGTAAGCTATAATATACATATAAAAAAATCTGCGCCTGTTTCTCTTGAAAACTCAATATTTACTATTCTTGCTGAAACATCAATAAATAAAAATATAATTGAACACAGACATAAAAATGTAATAGAAGCTGCTCTTGAAACGGTTACAGGCGAAAAATTAACTCTTAATATAATAACAGATGAAAATGAAGAAGCTTTAAAGCCTTCCGATAAAAAAATAAATAATATATTTAATAAAGAAATGAGCTTTTATGAGGTTAATCCTAAATATACATTTGATAATTTTATAGTAGGCTCATCAAATAACATAGCATATGAGGCGGCAAAAAGATCGGCAGAATATCCCGGTCAGCTCGACAATCCTCTTTTTATTTACGGTAACAGCGGTCTGGGAAAAACACATCTCATGCACGCAATAGGAAATAAAATAAAAGAAAAATACGAGGATGCTAATATTATATGTGTAACCTGTGAGCGTTTCACAAATGAATTTATAGTTGCTATAAGAGAAAAAACAACCGATAAATTCAGACAATACTATCGCGGAGCAGATGTGCTTCTTGTAGATGATATTCAATTTCTTGAAGGTAAGGAAGGAGCGCAGAATGAATTTTTCCATACCTTTAACGAGCTTTTTTCACTTGGCAAGCAGATAGTCTTAACAAGTGACCGAAAGCCAGGAGATTTAAAAGACCTTACAACAAGAATGAAAACACGTTTCGGTCAGGGCTTTACAATAGATATTTCACTTCCCGATTATGAAACACGTATTGCAATTCTGCAAAATAAAGCACTTTCTCATAACAGAAGCATTGACGAGAAAATTCTCGGATATATAGCTGAAAATATAAAATCAAGCATACGAGAGCTTGAAAGTGCGTTATTAAATGTTATTTCCAAATCAGAAATAACAGGCAGCGAAATAACTCTTGATTTTGTTAAAAAGACAATTGATATTGATAAAACAGCCTCATTTAAAATAACACCTTCAAGAATTATAGAAAAGGTTTCCACCTACTATAAAATAACCCCTAATGATATTCTCGGAGATGTAAAAACAAAAAATATAGTTGTTCCAAGAAAGATAGTTATGTATTTGTGCCGCAGGCTTCTGGGACTTAATAACAGTGAAATAGCGCGGGAGCTAAATAAAGACAGAACAACGGTAGGCTCAAATATTGAATCTATTGAAAAGAAAATAAACACTGATGAAATACTCAGTTCTGAAATCAATTTCATAATAAAAGACATAGAATCAAAATAGCGGATAAAGGCGTGTACAAACCGTGGATAAAATTTTAAGTTAAAAAATGTTAATATTTAACAGTGGATAAATCAAATTTATCCACACTGTTTCCACACCAAGGGCGTTTACAATTTTTGGCTTTACTGTCTTAAAAAAGCTACTTTTCCACATAATCCACGCTATTATTAATATTATTATTAAATATTAT
>CAJONH010000219.1 GCA_905235825.1 Candidatus Gastranaerophilales bacterium | reverse complement strand
GGTTTAATCCGTTTGTTTAATTTTCCGTCCGGAGTTAATAACGGTAAAATTTCATTCGGTTTTGATGAATCAAAGTAATAGTGTCTTAACGGAACCGGACGAAAATCGGTATAAATCAATTCCGTATTGGAATGAACCGAATTAATCCAATCACATAACTGTTTAGAATTTGCAATAGTAGCACTCAGTGCAATAATTTGAATGGAAGAAGGACAATAAATAATACTTTCTTCCCAAACCGTTCCTCTTTGTTCATCATTCATATAATGAACTTCATCCAATACAACATATCTTACATCACGTAAATTATCTTTTACATTGCCAAAATTTGTATTATACAGCATGTTCCTGAATACTTCCGTTGTCATAACAACAATCGGAGCATCTCTGTTTATTGAGGTGTCGCCTGTTAATAAGCCGACGTTACCAATTCCATACTTTTGACCGAAATCATAAAATTTTTGATTGGATAATGCCTTTAAAGGTGTGGTATAGAATAATCTTGTATTTTCTTCAAGAGCTTTATGAATAGCATGTTCAGCTATACAGGTTTTACCGGCACCTGTCGGAGCACATACAACTATACTTTTTTTATTATTGATAGCTTCAACAGCCTGTTTTTGGAAATCATCAAGTTCAAAATCGAATTTATACAATGTTATACCCTGCTTATAGTCTGTTTATTTTCGTAATGTTTATTATCATAATCAATTCTTCCGATTAGTTTATTTAAGCGTTTTGCAACATCCTTAAACATTGGAATATTAAGACTTTGAGCACCGTCAGAAGATGCATTTTCAGGATCGTGATGCACTTCAATCATAATACCGTGAGCACCAACGATTAAACCTGCTTTTGCCATTGGTTCAATTAAATATCTTCGTCCTGTTCCATGACTCGGATCAACAATAACCGGCAAGTGAGAATATTTCTTTATAACAGGAATTGAGGCAATATCCATTGTATTTCTTGTTGCTGAATTATCTACACCTTTAATTCCTCGTTCGCATAAAATAACTTTATCATTGCCGTTATACATAATATGCTCTGCTGCTAATAGAAATTCTCTTATTGTTGCGGCTGAACCACGTTTTAATATAACGGGTTTATTACATTTCCCTACTGCATGAAGAAGTTTAAAATTTTGCATGTTTCTTGCCCCAATTTGAATTACATCGGCATATTGACAAACTAAATCCAAATCCATAGTATCCATAAGCTCTGTAACAATAAGCAAGCCTGTTCTTTCACGGGCAATTGCCAGATATTCAAGTGCTTTTTCTTCTAATCCCTGAAAATCATAAGGCGAAGTTCTCGGTTTAAATGCCCCGCCTCTTAAAAAATGGCAGCCCATTTCCTTTACGGCATCAGCAACTTTTAACAGACCGTCCAATTCTTGTTCAACACAGCAAGGACCTGCTATTATAACAGGTTTCTCCAACCCGCCGATTCTTACTCCGTTTGAAAATTCAATAACCGTATCGTCTTGTTTACCTTCTCTCGATGCGAGTTTATAGGGTTCTTGAATTATTTTAACACTTCTTACACCTTCATAAGATTGAAATGAATGAGGCTCAATTAATCTTTTATCCCCGATAGCAGCTATAACCGTCATTACATCTCCATTATTCAATACAGTTTTAAATCCTTTATTATGCAATGCATTAACAACAGCTTGTATTTGTGATTTAGTTGCCCACGGTTCCATTATTATAATCATTAAACTTCCTTATTCCTTTCTATGATAAACGACTAAGAATGAATAATTTCATTTTCTGCCGAAGTACTTACTATCGTATTAGGCAAAACTATTGAATTATTAATTTTTACATTATCCTTAACTTCTATATTATCCCACAAAATAGAATTTTTAATCATTGAATTTTGTCCGATTATACAATTTTTGCCTATTATACTGTTTCCTTCAAATTTAGAAGAATTGGATATAATAGTATTTTCATCTTTAATGTACTTTCCGGCGTTCAATTTAATTAAATTTTTTGGTTCTATACATTTAATAAGGTTATCCAAAATATCTCTGTTTGATTGTTTATATTGTTCTATAGAACCGATATCAGACCAATATCCGTTATGATTATAAGTATTTATTTTTATATTATTCTCCATTAAAGAAACAAAAACATTTTTAGCAAAATCAAAAAATGTGTCTTTGGGAATATAATTAAATATTTCATACTTAAAAATGTAAATTCCCGTATTTGCAAGATTTGATTTCGCTTCATTAATATTTGGTTTTTCCTGAAAACTTTTAACTAAACCATTTTTATCGGGAACAATAATGCCGTATTTAGAAACCTCGCTGTGATGAACCTCTTTTGTAACAATTGTCGCAATTGCTCCTGATAATTTATGAGAATTATATGCCGAATTAATATCTATATCAGAAAGTCCGTCACCTGACATAACAATAAAATCATCTTCATTTTCAAAGAAGAACTGACATTTTTTCAATCCCCCTGCAGTTCCTGATAATTCATTTTCCTGTATATAATTAAAATTTATTCCGTAATTGTTATTTACACAATGACTTTGAATATATTCAGCCTTAAAAAATGTATTAGCAATAACATCATTAATACCGAACGAAGATAAATGCTTTAAGATTATGTCCAAAACAGGAATATTAGCCAATGGAACAAGAGGTTTGGGAACAATATCAGAAAGAAGACCAAGTCTTGAACCGACACCGGCTGCCATAATCATTGCTTTTTTTATCATACATCCACCTTTATAATTGCATTTATATTTTATTTGTATAATTTATTTCAAATATTGTCAATATAACAGCATTTTACTATAAAAGTGCATTATAATAAATGAAGCAGACTTATTATTATCTGATAATGCCTGCTTCATTTATTTATACAAAAAATGCCAAATCGTTAATTTGGCATTTTACAAAATTTATAATTCTAAGCATCTAATGCTTCTTTTAAAAGTTTGTTTAATAACTGCGGATTAGCTCTGCCCTTTGTTTCTTTCATAACTTGACCTACAAAGAAGCCGAATAATTTATCTTTACCGCCTCTATATGCTTCAACCTGCGAAGGATTTGCTTTTATTACATTTTCAATTGCTGTTTTTAAAGCTCCTTCGTCAGATATTACGCCTAAACCTTGCTTTTCTACAAGTTCTTTTGCACTTCCGCCGTCTTTTAACAATGTTACAACAAGCTGCTTGCCTATATTGTTTGAGATAGTTCCCGACGTTACAAGATTTATCAGCTCTGCAAAAGATTCAGGTGTTAATTTTGTTTCTTCAATAGTAACTTTTTCTTCCTTCATATATGCAGCAATTTCTTTCATTAAGAAATTATTTGCAATTTTAGGATCAGCTTTTAAATCAACAACTTTATCATAAAAATAAGCAATGTCCTGCTGTTCTACAAGCACATTTGCATCATAAGGAGTTAAACCGTATGATACGTAACGTTCACGTCTGTGTGCAGGAAGTTCGGGCATTTTCGCCGCAATTTCATCAACCCATTCACGAGAAATTTCTAACGGCATTAAATCAGGTTCGGGGAAATAACGATAATCATGGGCATCTTCTTTTCCTCTCATCGATTTTGTTACACCTGTATTATCATCCCATAATCTTGTTTCTTGAACTACTTCCTCACCTGCTTCAACAAGGTCTATTTGTCTGTCTATTTCATATTCAATGGCTCTTTGTAAAGCTCTGAAGCTGTTTACATTTTTTATTTCAGCTCTTGTTCCGAACTCTTTCTGACCAAAAGGTCTGATTGAGATATTTGCATCACATCTCATTGAACCTTCTTCAAGGTTTCCGTCGCAGACTCCAATATACCTCAATGTTGTTCTTAATTCTTCCATATAGGCTCTTGCTTCTTCACTTGAACGCATATCCGGCTCTGATACTATTTCCAAAAGAGGTATTCCGGCTCTGTTTAAATCTACGAGTGAATAGCTTGAACCTGCAATACCTGATGAACCCATGTGAACAAGTTTTCCCGCATCTTCTTCAAGATGTGCACGGG
>CAJONH010000218.1 GCA_905235825.1 Candidatus Gastranaerophilales bacterium | reverse complement strand
TCCCACGGCGGATTACCTATTTCATCTATTTTTAAAAAATTGAATATATTTTTCATTTGTTTTTGTATTTATTCTTTTTAATTACATCATTTAAATAGCATATTTTTACATTAAAACAGCAGCAAATATATACATATTTGTGTTATAATTTATGCGTTTCTAAAATCTATATTCACAATAAAATTATAAAGCTATTACTTAAAATTTTCAAGTACCAACTTAAAAATTTAATATAAATTAATATAAATAGAGTATGAAATGACAACGCAAGGAAAAAGATTAAAAACAATAAGGACTGAATTAAGACTTTCCCAGGAAGACTTTGCAAATTTTTTTCAGACTTCGGTTGCATATATCAGCCAAATAGAAAAAGACAAATGTGGTTTAAGTGTAAATAATTTAATAAAACTTGCTACTAATTATAAAGTTAATCTTAATTATTTACTATGCGGTATCGGAGCACATTTTCTGCATTCTCCGCAAAACTCCATAAAAAATGAAATACTTTCTGAAGTTAAAAGAATACTTGATGAAAGAGGATTTTAACCGTTTATTCCATATAAGAATTTTTAAACTGTTTAACAATTTCTAAGATTTTTTTTCTGTCTTTTTTCCCTTCTGTTTCAACACCGCTGTTAATATCCAAACAATAAGGGTTAAGGTTTATTGCATTCTGAATATTTAGAGCATTCAATCCGCCTGCAACAAATATTTTTTTATTTGTTTTAGGAATTAAATTATAATCAAATACTTTTCCCGTTCCGCCAAAATGATTATCCGAAACCGAATCAATTAATATATAATCTGCAATAGTTTTATCTATATTTAATTTTAATTGTTCATCAGCTTTAAGAGCTTTTATTACGGGTAAATTTATCTCTAAACGGAGATTTTTTATATATTCATTCGTTTCATTTCCGTGCAATTGAATTAAATCAATTATTTTAAGCTCTGCTATTTCTTTTATTCGGTTTATTTTCTCATTTACAAAGACTCCGACACTTTTTATATCGGAGCTTAAAGCACCTTTCATTTTTTTTGCCTGTTCAACAGATACTTTTCGTTTGCTTTTTTCAGCAAAAATAAATCCTGCAAAATCAATTTTTGCTTCATTTACATAAGATATATCCTCAAGACATTGAAGTCCGCATATTTTAATTTTCACCATATCTCAATTTCCGTAATTCAAGAGTTTTATTTTCTGATTTCATAAATGTTTCCCCTATTAATACGGCATTTACTTTATTTTTTTCAAGTTCTTCAATTTGTTCATGAGTTTTTATACCGCTTTCGGATACAAAAAGAATATTATCCGGCACAAATTTTCTTAATTTAATACTATTATTTATATCGACTTTAAATGTTTTTAAATCACGGTTATTAACTCCGATAATTCTAGCACCTGCGTTTATGGCTTTTTTTATTTCAAACTCGTCATGTGCTTCAACAAGAGCGGAAAGCCCCAGTTTATCAGCTGTTTTTATATAATTTTTTATTTGTATATCATCCAATATTGAACATATTAGTAAAACGGCACCTGCACCTGTTATTTTTGCTTCATAAATTTGTATTTCATCTATAATGAAATCTTTTTTCAATACGGGAATTTGAACGTTTTGTGCAATTTCTTTAAGATATTCGCTGCTGCCCATAAAAAAATCAGGTTCCGTCAGTACTGAAATTGCATTTGCCCCCGCTGTTTCATACTCTTTTGCCGTGTCCAGATACTTAAAATTTTCTGCTATAATTCCTTTTGACGGTGATGCTTTTTTAACTTCACAGATAAATGACATACCTTCTTTTTTTAATTCTTCTTCAAACTGATATTTTTTATTGAGGATACTAACTGCAAGTGATTTTATATTTTCAATATCATTTTCACTTTTATATTTTTCAACTCGTATTTTTGTTTTTTTTACAATTTCATCCAATATATTCATTTTGAAATCTCTATATATCTGTTTAATTTATCTGCCGCCAGTCCCGATTCAATAATTTTGGAAGCAAGAAAAACAGCATCTTTTATACTTGTTGCTCTTTTATAAGTATAAATTGCCAAAGCCGAATTTAATACAACTATATCTCTTTTTGCCCCAATTTCTTTTCCTGAAAAAATATTACGGATTATTTGTGCGTTTTCCTCAGCTGTTCCTCCTTCAATTTCGGACTTTTTACATCTTATAAATCCAAAATCTTCAGGTTTTATTATATATGTATTTATTTTTCCGTTCCTTCCTTCTGAAACAATTGTTTCATCAGATAATGAAACTTCATCTATACCGTCTTTGCCGTGTACAACCAGAACATTTTTTATGCCTAAATCTGAAATAACTTTTGCAAGGACTTCTACAAGTTTTTCGTCATAAACTCCGAATAATTGAGAACTTGCACAGGCAGGATTTGTCAAAGGCCCCAGTATATTAAAAAGGGTTCTGAATTTTAGTTCTTTTCTCACCTTTCCTGCATATTTCATTGAGGGATGGTGATTTTGTGCAGACATAAAACATAGATTTAGTTCACTGAATATATGTTTTTCTTCATCAGGAGTTTTATTTACATTTATTCCAAGTGCCTCTAGTACATCAAGCGAACCTGATTTACTTGTTCTTGCCCTATTTCCGTGTTTCGCTACAGGTATTCCGCAAGCAGCAGCTACAAATGCTGATGCAGTTGAAATATTAAAAGAATTACTCATATCTCCGCCTGTACCTACTATATCTAATGTATTATAAGTTCCAAGCTCGGTTTTTATACATTTTTCTCTCATAACTTCAGCCGCAGCTGTAATTTCTTCAACAGTTTCTCCTTTCAGTTTTAAGGCTGTTAAAAATGCAGCAATTTGTGCTTCTGTTACTTCTCCTTGTGCAATTTCACGCATAGCGGATTTTGTTAATTCATAGCCTATATTTTTTCCGTTTGAAAGTTCTTTTAATGCTTCTGTTATCATTGTTATTTTACCGTTTCTATAATATTTACCTGAAAAAATTTTGTAGAATAATCCTGCCGTCCGGTGTTAATATTGATTCGGGATGAAATTGAAGTCCGAAAATATCGTAATCTCGATGTTTTACAGCCATTACTTCGTTATCCTCCGTTTTTGCCGTTATAATAAGGCAT
>CAJONH010000217.1 GCA_905235825.1 Candidatus Gastranaerophilales bacterium | reverse complement strand
CATCTTTTCTTATCAATAATCCACGATTTATTTTTAAAATCATACTTCAACGGCAGTTTCTCTCCCGTATTAAGATAAAACAATTTAGCTAAATACAAAGGGTATTCTTTCTCATCCAAATTTTTGAGGAAATAATAATCCCATGGCGGGTTTCCTATGTTCTTATAAAAAATTTTTTTTAATTTGTTTATCATATTTCAGCTGTTTACTTTCTCGTTTGTATTAAATAATAAATACTCAAATGTACAATTCGGATTATTAAATATTTTTTGAAGAATAAATATTTCACTTAACTTAAAATGATTTATATTTTTTATTTTTTGTTCAAACATTTTAACCGATATTCCTAATTTTTCTGCCATATATTCATTACTTATTTGTTTTCTTGCCATTTCTGCCAATATATTACAAAACATAATGCCTCATTTTAACATTGTCAATTAAAAAACTATATTATATTAACGTAGCAACAAAATTTAAATTACCATATTAAAATATTAATGTCAAGAAAATATATAATATAATATTGTATGTTGTTAAAAACAGTAATTTTTTATTGTTATTAATGTAATCATATATTATATTATTGTATGGAATTGTAAACATGTCGGAATTAAGTGTTTTAAAATTAAACGAATATAAGCATTCAAAAGGCTTATCAAACAGAAAAATTGCGGAATTAACAGGAATTTCTCAAGTTTCCGTCGATAATATATTTTCAGGGAAAAATAAAAATCCTACGGTAAACTCTTTGCTAAAACTGGCTAGAATATTTGATTGTGCTATGGATGATTTAATTGATTATGATAAAAATTCCCCGCTTGCGGGATATTATGAAGCAAAAACGGCCAATGAGCTTGCAGCTGAAATTTATAATAATTCAGATTTGAATATATTAATGACAGAATGCAAAAAACTTAGTTCTAGTGATATAAAACTTTTAACCATAGTTGCGGAAAGACTAAATTTAAAAAGCGGGAAATCAATTAACTTAACAGCCAATCAATGATATTTATCTGCCTTATTCCATTGTGTGATGTTTCCGGTACTAAGTCCATAGTAAGTAAAAATTTCGGATTATTATCTTTGATTTTATTTAACGGTTTTAATTCACGTTCGAGTACTGCATTATCCATTACAGACATTGAAACCTGATAATAATATGTAAATCCGTTCCTTTCTGCAATAAAATCAATTTCCAAATTATCAATTTTACCTGTATAAACCTTATAACCACGTCTTATAAGTTCTAAATATACTATATTTTCAATATTATGACCTATATTGCGTTTATTACCGCTTAATATAAAACGCTGCAAACCGATATCCGTCACATAATACTTACATTGAGTTTTTAATAATTGTTTTCCCGATACATCATATCTTTCCGATTTTTTTAAAATAAAACTGTCTAAAAGTGATGAAACATAAGATTCAACTGTCGGCTGAGATACTTTTCTTCCGTATGATGTTAACGTATCACTGATTTTTTTGGGTGAAGTAAGATTTCCGACATTATCAAACATATATTTTATTATGCTTTCTAAAATTGAAACATCAGTTAATTTTTTTCTTGCGGCTATATCTTTTAAAACAATTGTATTATAAATCCCCTCTAAATAATCTTTTTTTGATTGTTCATCTTCAAGCCTTAATAAATAAGGAAATCCGCCTTCATTTATATATTGACTGAATTTTCTTTCACTGCTTATATTATCAGGTAAAGCCGATGAGTACTCTTTAAATGATAAAGGAAGCATTTTTATTTCAACATATCTTCCCGATAATAATGTTGCAAGTTCTCCCGATAAAAAAAATGCGTTAGAACCGGTTATATATATATCGGTATTTTCTTTTATGTATAATGCATCAACGGTTTTTTCAAATTTTGCAACATGTTGTATTTCATCCAAAAAAATATATGTTTTTTTATCCTTGTTTAATCGTTCGGATATTTCTTTATACAATATTTTATAATCGGTTAAATGTTCATAAGCTATATCTTCAAAGTTTATATTTATTATTTGAGTTTTTTCAATACCGTTTTCAATCAGATATTTCTGAAACAGCTTAAATAAAGTGGATTTGCCGCAGCGTCTTATTCCTGTTACAACTTTTATAAGCTCTTTATCTTTAAATTTTTTAATCTGCTCTAAATATTCTATGCGAGTAATCATAATTTTATTATAAAAAATTTAAGAATAATTTTCAAGTTTTTAAAATTTATTTTAAAAACTTGCCAAATTTTTCAAGTTTTTAAAATAAATTTTAAAAACTTATAACAAAATAGCTAAAATCATGAGCAAAATACCGCCGATTTGTGACATGGTCGCCATATTTTGCATTTTTCTGTTATTTTCATATTTATAACTGTCTTTTTTAGCTTCATAAGCAGCTATCAATCTTTGAAGTCTTTGTGTATCAGCATCATTAGGGAATGTTCTGTTAAATACTTTTTGCTCCAGTCGTGAAAGTCTGTTTGAATTATTATCGCTCTGATATTCATGCCTTAATATATCATTTTCCAGTGCAGCAAGCTGGAAAGGCAGAGTCTGTTCATCAACCTGCATAAAACCTTGTTCGTTATATATTTTTCCCAAATTTTCCGGAGTATATGTCCTTTCTTCCTGTATAGGCATTTTCCTGCCCGAAGGACGTAAAACTGATGCGAGTTTATCTACTCTTGTACTCAAATCTTCATTGCTTGTATTTTGAAAAACCGTATTTTCCAGTCTGTTTAACCTGTCATATATATTCTCATTTTTATATGTCTGATTAAATAAATCTTTTTCCATTTTATCAACAATCGCATATTCAACAGAGTCATCTTCTTTTAATTGTTTTTTCAAAGGAGTTTTTATGCCGTTTTGTAAATTGCCGTCCGCTCCGTTATTCTGTTGAGCTGACATTTGTGCATCCTTTTTCGGCTTTTTTTCTTCCGTAATTATACCGCTGTCATTTTGAAGTGCATCAATACGACTTTGGATAGTACCTGTTTTTTTTACTCCGTACATATATTCTTCAAGACGTTCTATACGCTTCGTATCGGATTCATTACGATAATCATAGCCAAATACACCGTTTTCAATTGACGACAATGTATCTTTTGTACTTAAAGCAAATACCCCCGTATGTATTGTGAATAAAATTAAAACTGTTATTATAATCTTTTTTATCATTTTTTATATTTTCCCGCTCTCTATATAGAGAATATATACCACATTTTATGATAGAAACCCACAATTTGGTATATTGCAAGTATAGATGAAATCAAAGGAAGAAAAATAAGCATAAATGCCCTTGCTAAAGTTATTTGATATGTATTTTTTACCGCATAAGCATACAAAATTACAATCCAAAAATATAGCAAACATCCTAATATAACAGATAATACATAACCTAATTCGCCCATTTGTTTTAACAAATTAAGCGGAGCAAAAAATAAAGTAGGAATTGTTGCAAAAGCTGATAAATACAGCAGTTTTGCAAGATGTCCTCCTCTATCGAATATTTTTGCCATATACTCAAAAAATAAGGCTATAATAAACCACATTAGGACAGAGAATATAACTCCCCAAATTAATGAAAACAGAAATGTCCATCCGTTAACGGAATTACCTGCAACAGCAAACGCAAATTTATTAATTGCAGTCATTGCAGCAATTACACAAACTGCGAGTCTTATTGAAGAATTAGTATTTTCGCTTTCAAAAAAATTTTTCGGCGAAAACATTACGTTATATACGTTTTGAAAAAAATCTTCAGTTGTTATTCCCATAAATACAATAACCTTCTGTTTAATATCATACTTTTTGGCATGAAATCAGTTAATTTTATGCCGTTATTAAATTTATACTCGGTAATTCCAAGCATGTAATCAATAAATTTACTTTGTTTATTGTACAAAATTAATGAGGCAGGCAGATTATTTCCGTATTTTTCCTGCATAATTGATGTAATCATTGCTTTTGCAGTATCCATATCTCCTGTTTCATCAATAAATCCTAGAATTTTTGCCTGTCTGCCTGTAAATATCCTGCCGTCCGCATATTTTTTAAGAGTTTCTTTTGTTAATTGGGATTTTACAGCCGTATATTTATCGGTTCTGTTTATTCTGCCTTTTGTTATTGCATTTAAAAATTGATAATAAGAATCATCAATAATATTTTGCATAAGAGCCTTTTCTTCATCTGTCATTGCTCTTGTACCGGAGCCTATATCTTTAAACTTACCGCTTTTAATTACAACGTTGCTTACATTCAACTTATCAGCCAAAAGATTATGATAATCCATAAAAGAAAAAATTACTCCGATACTTCCGGTTAAAGTACCTTCTTGTGCAATTATTCTGTCTGCGGCAGAAGCTATATAATAAGCTCCCGAAGCACCAATATCATCAAAAACTGTGATTACGGGCTTTTCTTTCCTTACATCCAAAACTTTATTATATATATTTTGCGACATAGCAACAGTTCCGCCAGGAGAATTAATTTTTAAAATAACCCCCGATATATTTTTATCGTCTTTTACGGAAGCTAGTGATTTAAGCATATTTGATGCACTTGCCTCTTGTTCAAAAAAACTGCTTTCACCGGATGCCGCAATCATACCTTCAAGCTCTATCACCGCAACTTTATTTGATTTTCCTTTTGTATAATCCTCTGCATAAGGCTTATATTTTTCTACGGATAAAAATCCCGAAATTAAACATAAAATGCAAAGAACAATAACTATTTTTGCCGTTAATGATGTTTTCATTTTTCCTCACTGTCTGATAATTTTGTTATACATTCGTCTAAAAGCAATATCATTTTATTTTTATAATGGAGTGCTTTTTCCTTTGTTGAAGCCTCAAATCTTAGTGTGAAAACAGGCTCTGTATTACTCTGTCTGATTAAAGCAAATCCGTCGGAAAAAATAATCCGTAATCCGTCTATTGTAACAATATTGTTTATTTGTTCCGAAAAAATATTTTTATCTTCTTGTATAATTTGAGTGACTTTTTTCAGTACTGCTTTTTTCAACTCATTTTTACATTTGTGGCGAACTTCATCGGATGTATACATTTTCTTAAATGGTTCTAACAAATCAGAAATTTTAAAATTACTGTTTTTTGCTTTATTTTTTGCGACAATCTCTATAATTCTGCAGCCTGCATAAACAGCGTCATCAAAGCCGTAATAACGGTCTTTAAAAAACATGTGTCCCGACATTTCTCCTGCTAAAATAGCGTGATTAGCTTTCATTTCGGATTTAATATAACCATGCCCCGTTTTTGTCATTATAGCTTTTCCGCCGAGTTTATTAATCTCATCATATAGAACTTGAGAACATTTGACTTCCGAAACTACAACAGGCTTTTCACCACGTACAACAAGGTCTTTAACTATATCCTGAGCATATATATATAAAAGTTTATCACCGGTTAAAGGATTTCCCTCCGAATCGATTACACCAAGCCTGTCTGAATCACCGTCAAAAGCAATACCTAAATCTGCACCGGTTTCAATTACTTTAGCTTTAATTGCTTCAAGTGTTGATAAATCACTCGGGTTTGGATGATGATTGGGAAAATTACCGTCAGGTTCACTAAATAACTCAATAACCTCACAACCTATATCAGAGTATAATTTCGGTGCAACAACACCTGCCGTACCGTTTGCACAATCAGTTACAATTTTAATTCCATTTCCGGTACCTTCAAATTTTGACGATAAAAAGTCTGAATATTGAGGAATTATGTTATAAAGCCGGGATTCTCCATGCCTTACCGAAGTCAAATCACTGTTCATCTCTTGTATAGTGTACTCTTTAACCTCATTTATTTCCTTTTCATTAAGCGATGATTTATTAAATGTCAGCTTTAAACCGTTGTATTCAGGCGGATTATGACTTGCCGTAACAATTAAAGCACCGGAAATTTTTGCATTTTCGTTTATACTGTCGGGAAACGTAATAAATTCCGAATAATATCCTAAAGGAGTAGGAACTACGTCTAAATTTAAAGCATTAGCCCCCGTGTGTATTATACCTTTTATTAGAACCTTTGCAAGTGATTCTGAATGCAGTCTTGCATCACGAGATACCGTAATCCATATATCTGAAGGTGTCAAGCCGGTTTTTTTCGCAATATATTTGACAAACGCTTTGCCCGTATAATAAAAAAGCTCCTCGGTAACATCCT
>CAJONH010000216.1 GCA_905235825.1 Candidatus Gastranaerophilales bacterium | reverse complement strand
CAGGATATGGTTCATCTTTGAAAGTAAAATGCCACCATTCTGAATCTATACCCATAAACCCCGCTTTAATCATAGCATCATGCAAAATTTTTCTGTTTTTCTTTTGTTCTTTTGTGAGTTTCTTGTAATCAGGGTGTGAAATTTCTGAAAATAAATCAAAAGTTCCGCCCATATCAACAAATGTCCCGTCTTTTTTAATTATGGTTAAATCAACTGTTGAACCTCTTGAATGACCTGATTTTGCCATAATATACTGACCTTCAAGAAGTTGTGATTTTTCTAATTCAGGGTAAAAAGTTTTGTCGCCCGGATTGTTAGGATTATCTATCCATTCGACAAAATTATTAACAGCCTTTTGCGGTCTGTATGTATCCCAAATCAAAAGTCTGTAGCCCTGTTTTCTTAAATCTTCTGATGCTATTGATAATGCTTTTAACGAATCTTTTGTCATATATGCAACAGGAGCATTATAACCTTTTATTCTGTGTCCGGTGAAGTTGTTATCGGAATAATAACGGATATCATAAGCGGCATCATAAATAACGTCAGACACTTTTTGAAAATCGCTTTTGTCTGTTGAAATTGTATCCGCAAACGCAAACGGAATAAGTGTTAAGCATATTATAAAAGTTAAAATAAATTTTTTCATTTTAGTTCCATATAACATTACCTTGATGGTTTATAAATTTTTTCCGGTATCAACATAACGGTAAAGTTCTTGTTTTCCCATTTATTCTATTGTTTATTAACGGATAGTGGAGTATCTTTTTTTCCAAGATAGAAAACAATAAGCTCAACAGGCTCATTACCTGTATTTTTACCGTAATGATATGTTCCTATTAACTCAGGTAAAACTTCACCTTCTTTAATAGTTATTGATTTATTATCATCTGTAACAACAGTTAGAGTGCCTTTTTTGACATAAGCAATATTAACTAAATCATGCTTGTGCATAGGTAGTTCTTCATTAACACCTATTATAATTTTCAATACGGTAGCTTCAGGGGTTTTTATTTTTAATTTTTTATATTCTGTATTATCCCAAGTGGAAGTTGTCTTTAATAATACTTCTTTTTCCGCTGAATATGATACATTTGCTGCACAAAAAATTATTACAAACAAAATAATCATTGATTTTAAAACGTTAACCATATCTTTAACTCCTCAAAACTTAACTATATAAACTGCAAACATAATATAACAGTTTTCGAAAAAAATATCAAATAAATAAGTATAATATAGGTCATATAATACAAGACAAAGATAATAAAAATGATTTAAAATTATAATAATAGTTGTTAATAAAAGGAAAGTAACTAATAATGATAAATAAGTTAATTGTTTTTTTTAAAAGCAGGTCGTTGGTGTTCAAGCTCAGTGCAAGTATTCTTTTAAGCGTATTCATCGGGGCATTTCTGCTGAGTATTTTTATATCAAATTATTCTAAGCCGTTATTAAAGGAACAGGTTATCTCTGCCGCATATAAAGCATTAGCTTCCGTTAATCATAGTCTTGCACAAGGGGCTGATATTACGGAACAATCACTTGTAAATACCGTAAAATTTTTATCATTAAAAGAATCAGTAGGAGAAGAAGAATTAATACTGCTTGCAAAAGCGGCTCATGAAGCGATATTAGAGCAATACGGACATTTTTACGAATTTTTTATATTTATTCCGTCTAAAGATAAAAACAAAAAAGGGCAGATGTATAACAGCTATATAAAAAACGGAAAAATACTGACTAAAAGCTGGGAAGAACATGAATATGTAAAAAATAGGGAATGGTATAATGCTGCAATAAATACCGGCAAAATTCATTGGACAGAACCTTATGATTCAATAGACCCCGAAAGAAATGTTATATTGTCATCTACAGTATCCGTTCCGTTTAAATTCAAAGGAAGTTCTTCTTGGGACGGTGTACTTGGAGCTTCCGGCAATTTAAGTTCTATGCAGGATTACTTAAAAAGTCTGTCTTTTGAAGCAGACGGCAGATACTTATTAACTACTGCAGAAGGGCTGTATTTAGTACATCCCGATTCAAATATTGAGCTTAAAAAAACAATTTCCGAGCTGGCACAGGAAATGAATTCACCTCAATTGAAACAAGCCTTTGAGCAGGCAGCAAAGGGAGAAAGCGGTTTTGCTGTAATGCCGAAATCTTCTGTATTTAACCATGAGTCTGTTTTTGTATATATGCCTGTTCCAAAAATTAATTGGAGTTCGTATCTGGTATATTCCTCCGATAATTTCTATAAACCCATAAAACATTTTCAGATAATTCTTATATCTATAACTTTATTAGGTGTATTTTTATTGATTTTATTGATTAATTGGATATGTAAATTTACCACAAACCCTATTGTTGAATTATCTCATATAGCTGAAAAATATGGCAGGGGCGAATTTAATGCTGAACTTCCTCCCATAAAATCAAATGATGAAGTAGGAATTTTAACTCAAGCATTTTATAATATGAAAGATAATCTTTTGAACTTACTAAAAATTCAAAAAGAAAATGCGGCATCTGAACAAAAAAGAGCATCAGAACTTGAAATCGCCGCAAAAATTCAAGATTCGGTATTACCTCATAATTTTCCGGAAAACCCATATTTTAATATATTCGCATCAATGACACCCGCAAAAGAAGTCGGAGGCGATTTTTATGATTTCTTCTATATTGATGAAAATCATTTTGCTTTTTTAATTGCAGATGTTTCAGGAAAAGGAATTCCGGCTTCTTTATTTATGATGAACGCTAAATCTTTACTAAAAAATAATTTATTAAGCGGATATCCTTTAGAAACTGCAATAAATAAAACAAACAATGAACTATGTGAAACAAATACTCAAGGTTTGTTTTTAACAGCATTTATTGCACTTGCAGATATTCAAACAGGGGCAGTTGAATTTGCAAATGCCGGTCATAACCCACCGCTTTTAAAGCATAAAAATGGTGGTTATAAATTTTTTAAACTTGAAACAAACTTGCCTTTAGGAGCTATGGAAAATTTTGAATATCAAACCTATAAAACAAATTTTGTTGAAGAAGATATTATATTTTTATACACAGATGGAGTTACAGAAGCCTTAAACGATAGAGAAGAAATGTATGGAGATAGCAGGCTTATTGAATTTTTAAATAAAAATCAAAATGAAGAAAATGTAAAAGAACTGATTATTAAAATGAAATCAGAATTAAAAGAATTTACAAATTCATTTGAACAAAGTGATGATATAACAATGATTGCATTTAATTATAAGGCAAAATCT
>CAJONH010000215.1 GCA_905235825.1 Candidatus Gastranaerophilales bacterium | reverse complement strand
GATTACTCAGGGGCTTTTTTAGACTTTAATTCGACAGACTAAAGACTTTCGGTAGACTGAAGTCTACCCTACTACTGATTACTCAGGAGCTTTTTTAGACTTTAATTCGACAGCTGTAGGGTAGGCTTTAGCCTACCAAAATTTATTGTTTGATTGCTAGTCTACAATGAAAACACATAAAAAAAACACTGTAAATCCTGATATTTTATATTACAATATTATAGAACAATTAGAAAGGATATTTTATGTCAGGACATTCAAAATGGTCAACAATTAAACATAAAAAAGCTGCTGTGGATGCAGCAAGAGGTGTTACCTTCCAAAAATTTTCAAGAGAAATAATCGTTGCCGCTAAGTTGGGCGGAGGCGACCCCGCAGGTAATTTCAGATTGAGAACCGCTATAGATAGAGCCAAAGCAGCAGGTCTTCCCAATGATAACATTAAACGTGCTATCGAAAAAGGTGCCGGCGGCGGCGGTGCCGATAACATGGAAGAATTGACCTACGAAGGCTACGGTGCCGGCGGTAGTGCCATTTTTATAGAAGCTATGACCGATAACAGAAATCGTACCGCAGGTGATATTAGGAGTTTCTTCTCTAAATTCGGCGGGAATCTCGGTGAAACAGGCTGTGTAGGCTGGATGTTTAAACAAGTCGGTGCTATAGAATTTGATAAAGAAACTACCGACTTCGATAAGCTGTTTGAAGCTGCTATTGAAGCCAACGCTCAGGATGTAATTGATGAAGACGACATCTATAAAGTTATTACTTCTCCCGAAGATTTTCAGTCATGTGTCGAAACTCTTGAAAAAAACGGGTTTAAAGGTAAATCGGCAGAATTAACCAGAATAGCCGAAAACCTCGTAGAAATTACCGACGAAAAAATCGCAACTAATATTCTTAGATTAATGGAAAAACTTGAAGAACACGACGACGTTCAAAATGTTTATTCTAATTTCGATATCTCCGATGAATTAATGGAAAAAATAGATATTTAGTTTTATGGTAGACTGAAGTCTACCCTACGACTACCCTACGTCTGCCAATTTATATAAAAATAAAGTTTTATGGCAGACTGAAGTCTGCCCTACTACTGCCCTAGGTCTGACAATATGTCATGCATACTAAAAAACAAGCCCTCACGTGAAGGCTTGTTTTTATATCCGATTTTTTTACTACGCTTTCGCACTTACTGCTGCATCATAAGCAGAATATCCGTGAATAGCCAGTCTTGCGAGCCCTGTCGCAGCTAAACCCGCTATTCCGAGCGTAGAACCTGCCAGTATTGCCGCAGGAATCGATAAAACCGCCGCTCCGAAAAGTACGGCTCCTTTTTTATAATCTTCATTAATACATTGTCCTAACCCCGGAAGCAATAATGAAGCTACTCCTAATCCGATTTTCTTTCCCGTTGATGCTTCTTCCTTTGCTCCTGCTTTTGTTGATAACTCAATTTTATCAACCGGATCTTTTAAATCTGCTTTCGCAGCTTTCTCTGCTTTATTTGCAGAACTTACATTGTTTAATGCATATACCCCTTGCATAGCACCGGTATTTTGTATTGCTCCTGATTCCATCATACTATTAAATCTCCTTTTCACTTTTCCTTACTTATTTTTTATAACACAAAACTCTCTTTTAAATTGCTATATCAGCTCAATTGTATAATTTTTTTCCTTTATTTATTGATTTTTAGATACTTTACATAAATTAATATTTATATTCCTAAAATCCTTATTGATTTTTTTTTAATTAAATAAGATAATTGTAATGTATAGGGAGGATTGTATTATTAATATTATGTCTTGGAAAAGTATAAAGTTATTCTTGGTTTCTGCCGTTATTACACTTCAACTGGCTTCCTCCGCTGCGGCTATGACTCCGGCAGCTAACAGGTACTACCATAAGGCATGCACTCTCGCTGATGAAGAAAAATATGAAGAAGCTGTTACAGCCTTAAATAAAGCTATAGAAATTTCTTCCTCCGATGCCCTCTTATATACAAAATTGGCGGGTATGTACTCCGAACTGGGACAATGGGATAATGCCGTTGAAGCATACAAAAAAGCTCTCAAATTAAGACCTAACGATGCTTTTATTTATATAAGCCTCGGTAATATTTATGAACAAAAACAAGATTATAAAAGTGCTTTCAATGCTTATAATCAGGCTCTCAAAATCTTCCCCGAATATAAATACAATTATTTGAACCTCGCCAGCGTTCAAACTCATTTGGGTGAAGATGAAGAAGCTATTAAATATTATCAGATGTTTCTTACTCACTACCCCGATGCACTTGATGCCCGTGAAAATATGGCTTCAATCTATTTAAGAATGAATAAACCCGAAGATGCCGTAAATATCTACAACGACATCTATATGAAAGACCCCTCCTCTTTTAAAGACTTCTCTAACTACGGTTTGGCTCTTTATCGTATTTCTGATTATGATAACGCTAAAAGTATACTGGATAAAGCCATCAGCAAAGATGAAAATGATTACGTGGCAAGGGCTAACCTCGCTTACGTCTATTTGGCTCAGGGTAAAGACGATGAGGCTCTCGCCGAGTTTGAAAAAGTACTCGAAATTCAGCCCGATATGTCCTCTATCCGCTTTGATTACGCTAATCTCCTTGCCGATAAATTAAGATTTGAAGATGCTATTAACCAGTATAAAGAATACTTAAGCATTCATACAAATAATTCAATTGCTTATTTGAATGCAGGTATAATTTACGAAAAAATGGGCGACTACAACAGTGCCGTCGATATGCTTGAAAAAGGCAGAGCCGCCGCCCCTAAAGATATGGAAATTCAAAAAGAATTGGCTAAATCTTACCACCTTTTGAAACAATACGATAAAGCCATTTCTTTCTACGATAATTTGATTTCCAATGACCCCGATAACCCCGAGCTTATGCTTAACAAAGGTATTGCTTTTCACGCTCAAAAAAAATATCAGGAAGCTATCGATTTATATAAACTCGCTCTTGAACGTGATAAGGATAATCAGACTATAAAAGATTACCTGCTTAAAGCATACCTCTCTCAGGGCGATTCTTACTTCGCTGACGGAAGCTACAGAAAAGCTGTTACAAGCTACGAGAATGCCCTCGCCATGAATAAAGATAATCCGCTTATATATATTAATATAGCAAACTCCTATGATAAATTGGGGTCAAAATCTAAATCCGTTGAATACTACGAAAAAGCTATGGAAATTGCTCCCGATAACGGAGATGTCCTTTCCTCTTATGCAAAAACTTTAAATAAAAACGATAAGCCCGAAGAAGCTAAATCTCTCTACGAAAAAGCTATGACTGTTAAAAATCCTGATGATGAAGAAAAATTTAATTATTATTCCGATTTGGGCGATACTTATTATAAAAATAAAAATTATAATTCAGCTCTTATTGAATATAAAAAAGCATTCGTTATTAATGATAACGATGAATTTTTAAATATTAAACTTGGTAATACGTATAAAGGACTCGGTAATTTGTCCTCTGCCATTGAGTATTATAATAAAGCCGTTAAAATTAATCCGAATAATCCCGATGCCTACTTTAACTGCGGTTTGTGCCTCGCTGAACAAAATAACTTAAAAGATGCTAAAGATAAATTTAAAAAAGTAATATTCCTAAAATCTGATTATGAATATGCTTATTATGCACTCGGTTTGGCTAATGAAAAAGAAAAAAATTATGCCGATGCTATTTCTAATTATGAATTGTTTATTCAATACTCAAATGATAAAAATTTAAAAACTAATATTCAAAATAAAATTAGTAACCTTAAAAAGAAATTGCCTGCAGATAAAAAAGAATGATGAAAAAATTATCAGTCCTGTTTTTAATAATCACTGTTTTCCTTTTTTGCGGTTTTAAAAGAAAAGTTAAACCTATAATTATTCTTTCTTCTAATTATATTACTCTCGAAACAGCTAAAAGAATTGAAAACAGCTTTTTCGCTAAATCAAGAATTTTTTATGCACTCTATTCTCCTGACGGGTTTAAAAATCAAGGCATCAGACTCCAAATTTCTAAACAGGAAGATAAGGTTTCAAATTGGGGGTTTTCTATAATTATGACCCGTGATATTTATATTAATTCAGGTGAAAAAATTTACAAAGATAATTTACATATCTCGCAGCCCGGTCATTATATTATTCAGTTCTTCTATTTAAATAATAAAGACTATCCGTTTGCTCACAGAGAATTTAAGGTGTATTAATGTTTAATACAATTAATTTTTTTATCCAAAAAATGACATCATCAAAACTCGTTAGAAAAGGTAAATGCAATAAATGCGGGAATTGCTGCAGAAATATTATCCTTTCTACGGCAGAAAAAATTCCGATAAGAACTCCTCAGCAATTTGAAGATACAAAAAAATATGATAACTTTTTTGAAAATTTTTATATATCAGGTAAAGACGAAAAAAGCGGTGTTTTATTATTCACCTGCTGTCAAATAGACAATAACAACAGATGCCGGCTATACTGGCTCCGTGGTATCGGCTGCAGATTATATCCGCAGCCTAATACAAAATATTTGATTAATGGCGGTAAAATGCTCGACGGATGCGGGTTTTACTTTGAACCTAATAAAACATTTAAAAGTTATCTTGAAAGGAAATAAATAAAATGGAGACGGAGAGATTCGAACTCTCGTCCGGAACGGGATATCAACCTGCATCTACGTGTGTAGGTCAGTTAATCTCAACATTGATACGGCTCGGAACCTCTCCTATTTCAATGTCAAAGCAGTTTTAACTGGTACGCAGTCTGGAAGTTGTTCTTAGTCCTAATACTTCCGTCTTAGGATTGCAGTGTGCATAATGGCATTACATCAAACGGCACACCGGTTTGACATAACGGCTGAACTGCCCTAGGCAGCAAGAGCTTGTGCTCTTGAAAAATCAGCTTTAATAACGTTATTAGCGTTTATTTTAATTTGCTTGTTGATAACTCGGAACAGCACCGAAACACGCAGCCTGAAAACACCAATCCGCCCGTCAAATCCAAAACGTCCCCATATTTAATTTTCAAAGTACTATTTCTTTTTATATTATATCACAATTCTTACTGTTTTGCATTGCCTGATGCTATTCGACAGGCTTTATTTTTACAATTCGTCTGCCTGTTTTTTTATACTCGTCTTCAATCATATTTTCAAGCCGCTCGTACATCTCAAAATTAGTATTCAGCTTATCTGAGCGTTTCTTTGCATATTTTATAAGGTCATAAATATATTCGGGTATATTATTTCTGTTTTCATGATACCAGCTTTCTTCAACATCCAAAGCCGTAGTCCATACTCCTGACTCGTAATTTGCTTGTATCCACTTTTCTATTTCTTCTTTATTATCATTAACACCCGGAATTATAATATATTTTCCGCTTACCAAATATCTTCCCTTGTAATTAGTTTTAAGTGCATATTTTCTTATATTATCACGCACTTTATCATAGCAATCAACCTGCTTTATTCGCTTGTAAACTTCCGGGCTTCCCGCATCCACTGAAATTATCATATATCCTCTGATTTCTTCAATTGCTCTCGCCATTGCAGGACTGTATTTAATGCCCGACGAATGAACCCTTATTCCCCAATAGAAATTATCCAATAAATATGTAACAATATTTTCAAATTCATCAAGTATAGTAGGCTCTCCACCCCCAAAATATATCATTCCGCCTGCACGGAGCATTCCGGATTCATGCATCTCTTTTATATAAGGTAATACTTTATAATTTGTATTTAAGCTGAATTCATCAGGATTTTGACGTTCATAACAGTAAATACATTTAGAGTTGCAATAAGTCCAATGACTTATATAGAGATTTTCTATATAATCACCTTCATCCCACTTTTTATATTCAAGAAACGGACAATCTATACACGCTGAATTAATTTTACCTTTTTTATGGAAATTCCTGAACATGTGTTTTATTTTATTAAAACGAACCCAATCAATTTTTTGACCGCTGAAATTATTCCTGACTAATGTATGACCGCCTCCTGAATGACCGCAATGACAACAAAACGAAATTTTTTGCGGAAAAAATACAATTCCATGTTCTATCCACGGACAACTATAGTAATATCCCTCTTTATTACTTTTATATTTATCGTTGTATATAAACATTCCGCCGATTTCCCTCTTGCTTTTACCTTTATTATAATATATTAATGCATATTTTGTTAACTATATAACAGAAATAATGCTATTATATAATATATGAGGTTTTTATGCTCTTTAAATTTGAAAATTATTACAATAAAATATTTGTTTGTTTTCTTATTTTATTCATTATTGAAAATACTGCATTTGCTGATAACTGTGAAAAAGCAGAAGGATTGATTAGAAAAGCTCAATCGGTTTCTAACGTTGAAGCAGGTTATGAATATCTTCATCAGGCAAGAGTTCTGCTTCAAGAAGATTGCGATGAAAATCCTCTCAATATTAAAGCACTTTTAGATATGTCAAAAGTTCATCAATTACTGGGCGACAGAAAAGAAGCAAAAGTTTATGTCCTAAAAGCCTATAATTTAAACCCGAATGATGCTAACCTGCAAAAAGCTATGGGGGATTTCTTTTATAGTTTTCAAGAATACTCCACTGCTATTGAATATTATAAATTATCGCTTGCATCAGGTAATTTAAAAGATTTTGAAACGAATTTACAGACGGCTAAATGCTTTGAAAAACTCGGTGATAAAAATAATTCGGAACTTTATTTTAAAGTATCGGGACACGTTAATCCTTCTTCAAGAGTCGTCGCTAACAAATTAAATCAAATTGATGCTTCTTATGTTCCTGATAATTCTAAAGAATTGGATAATTTAAAATATAAATATTTATTTAAAGATAGAATAGATTCGCCCGAAAACAAAGAAGAAAATGAAATTAATGATATTTTGGAAAAATTAAGTCAATAATCATAAGAAACAGGGGACTGATAAAATTTTTTCCTCCATTATTAAATTCTTTTTATTTTATACTAAAAGGATATTTATACTTTGTCTTTTAACTTGCAATCTGATAAAATATATCTTATCATAACTTTATGGATGGGAACTTTGAAAAACTGCTTAATGATGCTTATAAATTACATATATCGGGTCAATTGGAAGACGCAAAAAATGCCTATGAAAAATTAATTAAAATAAACCCTGATGATGTTAATTTATTAAATTTGTATGCACAATTAAATTTTGCTTTAAAAAATTATGATATTTCTCTAAAAATATTTTATAAAATATACGAAGAAACAAAGTTAGAAGAAATTAAAATAAATATATTAAAAAATTATTTTGCTAAATCTGATTATGAAAATGTTATAAATACTGCACAGACCATATCAAACAAAAGTCCTGATATATTAAGACTGGAAGCTAAGTCATACATCGAATTAAAAAATTATCAAAAAGCAATTGATATATATTTAAATCTTATAAATTTAAAATTACATAATGAAGAAGATATTTTTAATCTTTCATTATTTTATTCTTATGCAAAAGACTATGATAATTCCTTAAAATACGCTTTGGAATTTTATAGTAAAAATAATAATGATAAAAGTATCTGTCTGCATCTTTCATTTTTGTACGAACAAAAAAATGATATTCATAATCAGCTTGAATATTTAAAAAAAGCTGCTGACATAAGTCCTAATACTGATTTATATTACAATATCGGTGTACTTGAAAGGCAAATAGGAAGTGAGGATGCGGCTTTAAACTATTTTAACGAAGTTGTAAAAGCAAATCCTCAGCACAAACTTGCATTTTTAAATATTGCAAGAATTTACCAAAACAGAGATAAAAAAATCGGACTGGATATATATGAAAAATTATCAAAAAAATTTCCAGATGATTTAATGATATTATCTCAATTGTATTTAGCCTATAAAAATATTTTTATGAACGAGCAGGCCTATCGGATTGCACTGCAAATTATTGATATAGATAAAGAAAAATCATATTCTTATATATATGCGGCGGATGCTCTTTTTTCCCTCGGAAAATATTCTGAAGCTATTTCTATGTATGAAAAATCTCAAAACTATTCAGATGACAATGAATATTCCGATACGATGATTGCAAATATATATTCTATTTTAAATCAAGGTGAAAAAGCTGTCGAAATATTTAAAACAAAATATCCTCATCTTCTAAGTAAAAATGATAATTATGCATACATACAAATGTGTGAAAGAAATCTTGAAGAAGTAAGAGATATAATGCACTTGAAAAATACCGGAACACACACGGAAGATGAACTTGATAAGCGTGCCATACAATATTTTTATAAATTAAACATAGATAAAAAATATAATATAAATGAACAAACTTTTAAACAGTTCAAGACTAATAAATCAAAGAAAGATATTCAGTCAGCAAGGTATTATATAAAAAAAGATTTATATGGACACAATCCGGATAACAAAAGAATTTTAATATATAATAAAAACGGAATGGGTGATATAATTATGTTTTCAAGATATCTTTTTGTACTTGAAAAGCATACAAAAAATATTACGGTTCAGGTTCCAAAAGCAATGTTCAGACTTTTTAAGTATAATTTCCCGCAGTTTGATATAATTCAAGAAGGGGAAATTATTAATGAAAACAATTATGATTACACCTCAAGTTTTTTCGGGCTTTTGTTTAATTTAGAAGAAAATACTCTAAAAAATATTCCGTATTCAAAACCTTATATATCGATTGATGATGCTTTAGTAAAAGAAAAAGAAAATTATGATTTTATAAAAAACGACAAGAAAAAAATCGGTATATTTTGGATGGGAAATCCCGTGTTAATGACAAGCCGTTCTGTTAAGCCGGATAAATTCAAGCCGTTGTTTGATATAAAAAACTCACAACTATATTCATTTCAAATAGAACACTTTGAAAAAGAGTCCGAAGATATAAAAAACAGTCTTCCTCTTTTCGATTTGGCACCATATATAACTGATTATGCCGATACGGCAGCATTTTTGAAAAAAATGGACGTACTTGTTACAATAGATACGTCAATAGCAAATTTGGCAGGTGCTATGGGAATAAAAACTTTTCTTCTGCTGCCTTTTGATTCGGAGTGGAGATGGTTTCACGACACCGAAACAACTCCGTGGTATGATAGTATCAGAATATTTAAACAACATATCCCCTTTAATTGGGATGAGGTTATAGAAAGAGTAAAAAATGAACTCACAGTATAAAGAATTATCGGATAAGGCATTCAGCTGCCATCAAAACGGAGATTTAGAAACTGCTGCAACAATATATGCGGAATTATTAAAAATAAATCCCGATGATGCCAATATCTTAAATTTATCCGGGCTTTTAATGCTTGCTACGGGAAATACCGCAGGAGCCATTGATTATATAACAAAAGCCTTTATAATAAATCCAACGGGGCAGATTGCCGGAAATTTGGCTAAAGCATATTATTCTGCAGGCATGTATCCAAAAGCGGTAAAATTATATTTAGAAGCATTGAAAATGGAAGAATCTGATGACATTTATTACTCTTTAGGGCTTGCATATAAAAAATCAGGTGATTTGGATTCCGCTATAGAAGCCTATCACAATGCACTTGAACAAAATCCCGGAAATTATTCTTCATGTTATAATCTTGCACTTGCGTACAGTGACAAAGGTGATATAACAAGTGCGTTGTTTTATGCTGAAAAGTGTGCAATTCTCAGAAGCGATGATGAAGCGTTATTTGCCGTATTGTCAGGATTATACGAACAGACCGGTGACTATGAAAAAGCAGTTAGTGCTCTTGAAAAAGCAGCGGAAATTAATCCGAACAATTTTTCTTATTTCTATAATATGGCTGTATTAAATGCCGAACTAAACCGTACAAAGAAGGCTATAGATTGTTACTTTAAAGCTATTGCAATAAGTCCGGAACATATCGAAACTTATGTTAATTTATCAAATCTTGTAAGAGATTTAAAAGGTGATGAGCAGCAAAATCAGGAAATGGCACTTCAAATAATTCTTCAAGGATACGAATTTAACCCTAAGGACGAAATTTTACTGTTAAATCTTGCTCAATTATATAGAGATATGTATAAAAATGAAGACAGCATAAGAATTGTTAATGAATTATTGGCAATTAATCCTGCAAATGCTCAAGCATACTGGATTATGGCTTTAAATTGTATGGATAAGTGTAATTATGAAGCTGCATTTCAGTGCTATGATACGGCACTAAAATTGGAACCCGATAATGTAAATTTTATTCACGGATATTCTGTTGCTCTAAAGTATTTGGATAGAATTGAGGAGAGTCAAAAACTCCTTGAAAGTATTATTGATAGAGAGGATATCAGTGAAGAAGCAAAACGTGCATTAGGAATGATTTATCTCCAAAATAAAGATTTTGAAAAAGGGATGAAATTATATCACAACGATGTTGATGATTTGAAATTAAAAAGAAATATCGGAGGTAAGACTTGGGAGTTTGGTGATGATTTAGAAGGCAAATCCGTTGTTGTATATACAAATTGCGGTTTGGGCGATACGATTATGTGTGCAAGATATCTGCCTCTGTTGAAAGAAAAAGTAAAATCATTAATACTTCAAACTGATAAAGATATAGCTCCCATAATGCAGGATTCATACCCGATGATTAATGTTATTCTAAAATCTGATGAAACTCCGCAAAATGATTTTGTATTACAGATTATGGATATAATTTCGGCTCTTAATATGGATTTAAATAATATTCCGTTTGCAGACGGATATTTAAAAGTTAATGATAAAGCTGTTAAAATGTATTCGGAACTCCCGTTCTTTAATACAGATAAGAAAAAAATAGGTTTATTCTGGCAGGGAAACAGAAAAATATTAAAAAACAGGTCTATTGATTTTAATATACTAAAACAGCTTACTGATAATAAAGATTGTAATTTTTATTCATTTCAATTGGGTGAAAAAATTCAGGAAACAGATAATTTAATTGATTTAACTCCGCATATAAAAGACTATTCCGATACGGCAGCGTTATTGAAAAATATAGATATACTCATTACTATTGATTCTTCAATAGCTCACATGGCAGGTGCATTAGGAGTAAAAACTTATTTATTACTGCCTAAAACAGCCGAATGGAGATGGTT
Organism: Candidatus Gastranaerophilales bacterium; assembly: GCA_905235825.1. Classification (GTDB taxonomy): domain Bacteria; phylum Cyanobacteriota; class Vampirovibrionia; order Gastranaerophilales; family Gastranaerophilaceae; genus Avigastranaerophilus. The sequence continues at coordinate 2,303 of CAJONH010000215.1, read as the reverse complement.
CTACGATGATAAAACAACTCCCTGGTATAGCAGTATGACCGTTTTCCGCCAAACAGAAAGCAATAATTGGAACGAAGTTATAGACAGAGTAAAAAAAGCATTATGAATATCGGAGATGAATATACCGTAAAAATAGAAAAAATGCTTTACGGCGGTCAGGGACTGGGAAAAATAGATAACATTCCGGTTTTTATAAATAATGTTTTGCCTGATGAAACGGCAAAAATAAAAATCAATAAAATAAATAAAAGTTATCTTGAAGCTGAATTAATTGAAATTAAAGAACCGTCTAAATTCAGAATAAAACCGGAATGCACTTTTTCAAAGATATGCGGAAGCTGTGACTGGCAATATATAGATTATAACGAGCAGTTAAATCAAAAAAAACTCATAGTAAAAGATGTATTAAAAAAAATTGCTGATATTGATATAAATATTGTTAATATTATAAATTCCCCGAAAATAAAAGAGTACAGATGCAAAGTTCAGCTTCCGTTTTCTCAAACGAAAGTTTCAAAAAGACTTTTATCCGGATATTATAAGAAAAATTCTCATGAATTGATAAATATAAAATATTGCCCGATGCAGCCTGATATTATTAATCATATTAATGAATACTTGAAAGATGAAGCTCAAAAATTAAATATTGAAGGATATGATGAAACACGGCATAAAGGTTTAATAAGACATGTTATATACAGAATTTCATCTGATTTAAGCCAAATTTTGTTGGTATTTGTTATTAATTCAAATGTTATTGATAAGAATTTAAAAAAACTATCTTACTTATTAAAGGAAAAATATCCGCAAATTACAGGAGTATGTGCTAATTTTAATACGCAAAAAACAAATGTAATAACAGGAAAACATACTGAAATTATTACGGGACAAAATTTTTATATTGAAACTCTTGACGAAAAAAAATACAAAGTTTCCGCATCGAGTTTTTTTCAAGTAAATCCATATTGTGCTAAACTTATTTTTAACAGAGTAAAAGAACTTATTAAGGAAAGAATAAAACAGCCTTCAATTCTTGATGCATATTCGGGAGTATCAAGTTTCGGCATTTGGCTCAGCGATACGGCAAAAGATGTTACGTGTATAGAAGAAGTACAAAGTGCTTCAAATGATGCTATAGAGAATGTTAAACTGAACGGTATTTCAAATATAAAAATAATTAACGGTGATGCCGCTAAAGAATTTGAAAAACTTCTAAAAAACGGTGTTAAATTTGATATTTCTGTTACAGACCCGCCCAGAAAAGGCTGTTCACCTCAATCAACAGAATACCTTTCAAAACTGACTTCAAAATATATAATTTATGTGAGTTGTAATCCCGCTACGCTGGCAAGGGATATAAAACTCCTGAAAGAGAAAGGATTTGAACCCGAATATATTGAAACTGCTGATATGTTCCCAAATACTTATCATATTGAGTGTATTGCAGTATTGAAAAAAAATAAAACTTTCAAAGTGCAAAATTGAAAATCGAAAGTGCCATTTTGGCACTTTGAAATTAACATTATGATAATAAAAAAAGCGGGAAAATTCCCGCATACGTAAAATATAGTTTTTAAATTTTTATTTCGATATAACACAAAACGGCATATTATTATTTTCTCTTTTTTGTTTGTTTAAGACCTTTTTTATTTTTTCCCCACATTTAAAACAATATCTGCATTCGGTTCCGCATATTGATGCACAGAGTTCGCCGTATTTTTCAAAGTGTTTTATGTCAGGCAGATATTTTATTACATCTTTGACCTTTAAATCTTTTAAAATATACTTTAATGCTGAATTATACACAAAATTTATAATAGGATAATTCTCAATATCTTTGACATTATCAACTCCTTTCAGATAGGCTTCAGTCATTTTTATAAAATGAGCTTCGGAGGAACTATCTCTTATTCCGTCCCTGCCGGCGAGTTTAAAGTGTTTTATACCGATTTTTGAATATTCATCTATTTCCCAAGGAAAAATATGATTTCCTTTTGCCAAATATAAAAAAGGATTGCTCTGTTCTATTTTAACGCAGTTTTTCTTGCAGTAAGACTCATAAAATATTTTTTCATCAGTAAACAGTTGAATGTTTCCGTCAGTATATGCTGCTTCGTGTTCAAATCTGTTTGAACAGCCCTGCAAACAGCCCTCATTTACCATTATTTCAATTTCAACCGAAGGATATTTTTTCCTTATTGCAGAAAGTAATTTGAAATTTTTGTTTATATCATGACTTGGAACTATTTGTTTTACCTCGGGATGAAAATGTATGAAATTTTGGTATTCGCAAATCGTTTTAT
>CAJONH010000214.1 GCA_905235825.1 Candidatus Gastranaerophilales bacterium | reverse complement strand
GCTTACAAAATAACCAAGCGAAACAGCCCTGAAAAGGATTTTCTTTTTTGCAGCGTTCTATAAATTATAAATAATTTGGTAAAAAAAATTTTTTACATCAAAATATATTAATTGTTGAAAAATACAGATTAATAAAAAAAAGAGGGCAATAATGCCCTACTGTCTGGAATTAAGAATAGTTGGAAGTATGAAAAAGATACTTATATATAACGAAATAATAACTCTTTCTTCAATTACCCAAACGGCTAAAAAAAATTTTATACAAATGACTAATTTTAAAAAAATATTAAGTGCATATAATACACTTAATGCCAAACTATTAAAATTATTGAACATTTACCCACTTAATAAATTTTAATATTTACTATTGACAAAACATTTTTTATAATACATAATGATTATATAAAATAAAGTGTAGTTAAAACACTTTAATAAACAAAAAAGAGGTGAATAAAATGAAAATCAATGCAATAAACAATTCAAATTATATGACAAGAGATGTCAGCTTCAAAAGTGCAGTTGTTCCGTATCCTGAATACGAAAATGCATACTACAAACAAAGCCGTCCTGATGCAATTACCAGAGTAGTTGATAAAATTTCAGCTTTGTTTACCCCTGAAGTTACTAAAAAATCGCAAGAAATAAAAAATGATATTAACAAAATCTACGATAATGGTAATCAAAATGCAAATTTTGTTAAAAGTCCTCAAACCCACCTGCTTTCTGTTTTAGCATAAGTAAAACAAGCAGGTTGGCTTTGTTCTCCTTCTTTATTTCTTTTTATTTTTAGTTGTTCTATATTGTTTTAATATAAAAATCCTTTATAATATGTAGAATAAAGGAATATGATTATGAAAAACAAAATTACCCCTTCAGATGTAATGAATTTTGCAAAACAGCACGGTTATGAAAAAACTCCTGAGTTCATCACGGATTGGAACGGTTATCAGGTTTATGTACCTGACTATTCTGATGAATCAGGTACTACCTTCGGTCTTCCTCAATTTATACTAAAAAAAGATGCTGATATAAAATGGGCTTCGGAAGATGAACAGGAAGAATTAATGAATTTAGACATTTCTTCAATTTAATTCTTTTTTTTAGGTTGTTTTAATATATTATCGGTAAAATATGCATTAAAAGATTTATCATCTACTCTTAATATATCAACATTAGATATAGATTTGCACTTATTTGTAATTGCTCTTTTTCCCACATATTTTCTTCCGCTTTGCGGGTCGTATAATTGCAATTCACCATCTTGATTTCGCTCTAATGAAACTATATGTCCGCCTTTAACCTTACCTTTATACCATGTTTGTACTTCCCAATCATACCTTAGAGAATAACGTTCATTGGGCTTAACAATATCGTTTATTTGTTCGTAGAGTTCAGAGGGTGTGTTATAACTTAATCTTTTTGGTTCGCAAACTTTTCCCGTATCCGGTTCAACATAAGCCCAGGACGTGTGTTTTGCAAGTTGTGCCGTTTTATCTTCTTTGTTTCTGCCTACAACTTCAACATTATAACCTCGCCTTCTTGCTTCATAAGCTACAACGCAAGATTGGCAGTTATGAGTATATTCATATTTATTTGTCCAATATTTAGGATTAACTCTTTTTCCATTTGCATCTTTAAAATTCATTGGAGTTCCTTTTTCGACTCCTGCTATCGCTGCATTTTCCTCTATAGATCTGGAAATTTTCGGTATATCTTCCATTGATACCATTTCACGCATATCAATATTTTTTATAATATCGGAAGGTTTAACTGTTAAATCTGCTGATGTTTGAGGTATTTTATCCGGTATCACGGATGGATTAATTGATTGCGTCGAATTAGGAATGTTTGATATCGGAATATCAGGTTTTGTTATTTGTTCCTGAATTTTATCGCGAGTTACATTGGGTTTTTCAGGAAGATTTTCTTCTTTAGCAGGTTGATTTATTCCAATGTATAAATTTTGTTCTTTTGTTTCCAGTGAACGCATTCTTGATTCCCATTCATCCATTGCTCTGCCAAAATCTGCCGGATTTGCATAATTTTCCTGCAAAGGTTTTGCATTTCTGCATTGTTCCATTTCGTCCAACAGATTATTCATTTCTATTGCGAATTTTCCGCTGAATTTAGCATTAGCGGTATTTTCGGGAATGTCAGTCATAACTGCTTCATCATTCTGTATAAATCCGTAAGTAATACTGTCAAAATTTGCATTATCACTTTCTGAAGCACCTGAGAGCCGATATCCCAAATCGAAATTTACATCATCGTTTTCCTGTATTTCTTGATTTTTATAATTTTGCTGTTCAACTATTTTTGAAGTAAGTTTTGTTATCTCAACAGACATAAATTTATATCCTTTTTTACCGCTATATAAATACATTCGGAATAATAAGATTTTTCTTTAGTAAAACTTATTTTTCGTTTAGAACCCATTTTTTTCTTATTAACCATTGTATTACGGTCAAACTCAAAATTAAAATAAATAATACGTAGGCAATTGCAGAGGCTTTTCCTATGTTAAAGAATTCAAAAGCATTTTTATAAAGCCAATATACAAGAATATTTGTCGAATTATCAGGCCCGCCCTGTGTCATAAGATATATTAAATCAAATACCTGAAAAGAACTTATGGTTGTTATTAGCAATACAAAAAATATTGTAGGACTAAGCATCGGCAGTGTTATTTTAAAAAAAGTTTTTAATGTACCTGCCCCATCAATTTTTGCCGCTTCATAAATTTGATTATTTATAGAAGAAAATCCCGATAAAAAGATAATCATATTATATCCTATAAGTTTCCATACAGATACAAATATAAGTACATACATAGCGAAATCAGAATTAAAAAGCCATGCCTGATTTATTTTTAATAAAGAATTCACCAATCCTATATTAGGGTCAAAAATCCATTGCCAAACCATTGCAATAACAATCATAGGAGTTATAAACGGAAGAAAATACGCTGTTTTATAAAATTCCGAGCCTCTTATTCTGTTATTAAGAACAGATGCCAATATCAGGGGAATTATTGTCGCAAAAACGGTAACAGTAAGAGCATAGAAAACCGTATTTTTTAGTATATACCAAAAATTTCCGGAGTTAAAAAGTTCTGTGTAATTACTTAATCCTGTAAACTTTATTTGGGAAATTAAATTCCACTTAAAAAAACTCAACAAAAAGGAAAAAATCGAAGGAATGCAAATAAATAGCAAACATCCTGCCAATGAAGGTAAAAGAAATGCTGCGGGTGTAAGTTTAGTATTATTAAAATTGTTGCTATCTGTATTTATAATTTTCATCTTTGATTTTATGTTATGTATTATCTATAATAAGAAGTATAATATTTTTCTGATTTTGGAACAAGGATATTAATAAATTATGACACAAACAGTTAATTTTAGTGCTTTCGGAAAAAACGATATAAGAGGAATATACGGACAGGATGT
>CAJONH010000213.1 GCA_905235825.1 Candidatus Gastranaerophilales bacterium | reverse complement strand
GCTTACAAAATAACCAAGCGAAACAGCCCTGAAAAGGATTTTCTTTTTTGCAGCGTTCTATAAATTATAAATAATTTGGTAAAAAAATTTATACATCAAAATATATTAAATGGCTAATAATTTTATAAAAATACAAAAACTATTTTATTGAAAATATATTATTTTTAAATGAAAATAATAATATGAGAAAATTTTTATGTTTATTGCTCGTTTCTGTAATATTCACACTTCCTTCCTTTTCAAAAGTCAGGAATGAAAGTAATCCGCAAAATTTTTCAGATTTGGGCAGATATATAGAAACTCTTGAAACAGATGAGTCCGATATTAAATATAATACGGAAAATCAAGACAATTTTGAAGAAGAAGCAATTATTGATGTCGCTAAAAGATATGAAAGTAATGCCGTTGAATTAAAACTTGAAGATAGAAGTGAGGAAGCATTAGATGCCGTTAACAGCGAAAGAATTTTTAAATTAAAAGTAAATGAAACTCAATTTAATATTGAAAACGGCATTAAAAATGAGAATATGATATGGGACAGTTCAAAATCATTTGCACAAAGTTTTTTGAGTTCATCAAGTCATTTAGCACCAATTCCCGGAATAATTAATTCTTCAAAAATAACGGCAAATATAACACCTTCATTATCTGCTAAGCTGGGACAGGTATATTTGAATGATGCTAACGGGCCTTCCGTTTTGTTTGTCCGAGCTAATGAATCTACTTATAATATCGGAAATGTTATTACTTATAATGGCGAAAAATATAATCTTTCAACCGGTTCATTTTCATCTTCATATAATCATGCTTCTTCAGGCGGTGCTGTTTTATCCACAAACTCGATTTTATTGCCTAAAAATACCGGCAGTCTTATTTTCGGCAGTGCATTTTATGCAAATGAAGCTCAAGATTATGATACAACAACAGGCGGAGGGTTTGTTGAATACTCTTACGGGAGATTTAAACTTAATGCTCAATTAGGACAAAGTAAATATTCAAATTCTAATAAATTAAATACAGGTTTTTATTTAATTCCGGAATTTAAAATATCCGATTCATTATATCTTAAAACACGTTTTATCCGTAACATTACGAATGAAACAATGCAGGATGAACTGGCATTAACTTTTAAACCTAAAAATAATAAAAACGAACTTGAATTTGAAATTAATACATCAAATCAATACACAAACAGTACAAATATAAAGCAAAGAATTACATTATCAACATCTTTTAAAATATAAAGCTCCGAATTATTTTCCGAAAAAGTGCATTATTTTATCAATTAAACCTTCTTCTTCCGTTTCGGCATTTTTTGAATTATCTGATGATACAATCATTTTTGATACTTTTTCTTTTAGTTTTTCCGTATCCGGTGATAACGGAGCTTTTGCTAAATATTTTTCATAATTTTCTTTTGCACGGGCTGTTTGATGTAATTTTTCATAGCAAAAACCGAGTTTTTTAAATACATCGTAATCAGCGGTATTTAATTTAACAAGTTTTTCATAATATTCTACCGCACTTGAAAATTCATACATATCGGCATAAACATTCCCTAATCCGTTTAATGCAATAGGGTTTTCAGGCTCCTGCCCGTGTAATTTTTCATAAAATTCCATTAGACTCGTTTTATCGCCGGAGGCTTCATTTATTTTTATAATTTCTTTAACAGCTTCACTTTTTGACGAATCGGCTCTGTGTGCGTTCAAATACTCGGCAAGAGCAAGTTCATAATCTTCTTTATAAGAATAACATCTGCCCATATTATAATGATAACCGTAGGAATCATTTTTTTCATCGCATACAAGAGCCTTCATTTGATATACCAGAGGATTTTGCGGAGATAATTGTGCAAATTTATCAATATATTCACTGCATTTTTCAAAATTTTTAGTATTATAATAGTATTCCGCAAATAAAGCAAAATAGTTTGCATTGTTTTCGTCTTTTGATTTTTCTAAAAGTTTTAATGCTTCTTCATTATTGCCTTTCATTAAATTTGCTTTTATTCTCTGGTAATCATTTCTCGCATGTTGAAGGGATTTATCATATTCTCCTTCTTTTAAATACAGAATGCTGAGGTATTCACCAAGTTCATTTACTTCAGGAAATGCTTTAACGCCTCTTTCAAGTATATTTATTGCTGAATATCTGTCATTAATTGTGCAGTATAAATCGGCAAGTTTATAATATATAGCCATATCATCACTATGTTCAATTATTCTGTAATATTCATCTATTGCATTTTGAGTTTTTCCCGTTGCTTCATAAACTTTAGCAAGTAAAAAACGTGCATTTATTATTTCATTTTCATCTTGAGTCGAATTTATGGCTTTTTTATAGTCGTCAACGGCTTGAGGAACTTTTTCGTTTAAGATTTTATACTTTGCACGAGTTATATAATATTTATATTTATCTGTATTTTCATAAACATCAAGCAGTTCCGAATATGCTACTAATGAATTGGAATTAATATTAACAAGTTCTTCCCAATATCTGACGGCTTCTGCGTTTTTATCCAGAGTTTTTGCCAAAAGTGCCGTTTTTTCCAAAAACTCGGCATCCGTTTTCATATTTTCGTAAGCTCCGGTTAATATTTCATAAGCCTTATCGTATTGTTCATCATCTATGAGCATTTGAGCCCGCTCTAAAATTCCGCTTGAAGCCATGTTTTATTTCTCCCTAATCCATATAATTATATAACATAAAGGAAATAGTAGAAACAGAAAATAGTACATACAGCTTTTATATGATTATTGTTTTTATTAACAGCAATTTATTCATAATTATGTATGATTTAAATTTCAATTTGTATTGCTATTATTTAACTATAAAAATTAATATTCCTTGGAAAAAACGATGATACACATATCCCTAATCTACAGCTATGATTG
>CAJONH010000212.1 GCA_905235825.1 Candidatus Gastranaerophilales bacterium | reverse complement strand
CATTTGCAATTATCCCGCCGTAATTATCTCTTAAATCAATTATTAATGCTTTTGTATTATTGGTTTTTTCCAAAATTTCTTTAAAATCTTTTACGGCTTTATCTCCCATAATATTTGCAATTGTTATAATTCCGATATTATCATCGGTAATTTTACAATCCATTGTTTTTATGGGAATTTCTTTTTTCTTTAATTTTTTCTTAATAAGTACATTATTTCTTAATACAACAAGCTCAACCGTATCTTTTCTTGAATCTTCCATTCGATTTATAAGCAGTTCAATTTTTTTTGAATTAATTTTTTTACCGTCAATACTTACAATTGTATCTCCGGGAAGAATTTCCGCATCTTTTGCGGGAGAATCTTCCAAAACTTGTTTTATTACTATATCATTGCCTATTGTGTTGAATAAAATACCTATACCCGTAACTTTAGAATCCAATACAAGTTTTTGTTTCGCAAATAAATCCGAACGCAAAAATTTTGTATATGTATCATTAAGGCTTGAAAGCATTGTATTGATTGCTATATCAGCATCTTCAACAGTTTTAATTTGTCCGGAATAGCGATTTCGCCATCTGTTCCAATTTTGTCCATTCATTGTGCTGTCTACATAAGTATTTTTCGTCATTCTCCATACATTAATAAATATTCTTTGAGGAGATATATACTGTGCATTTGAAATTTTTTGCAGATTTTTAGTTAAAAAATTATTTTTAAAGTCGATGTGAGGAACTAAAAATATATCAATTACTACAAACAAAACCAACACAATAACGGTGCATATAATTATTTCTTTTATGTTTATTTCTTCTTTCATAAATATTAGTTTATAATGTTTTCATAATAAATACAATTATTTTTTAATTTAAGTTATAATATCAGGTATGAATATAAATAATGCAAAAAGAATAGTATTTAAATTTGGTACAAACGTACTCAGAAATGATGAAAAAGAAATTTCGCTTTCAAGAGTTTATTCTTTTATTGAAGAAATTTCAAAACTTCACCGTCAGGGAAAAGAAATTATTATTGTTACATCCGGAGCTGTAGGACTCGGTTCAAAACAGTTAAATGTTGATTCTTCGGAAAGTCTTGCAATAAAACAGGCATGTGCTGCAGTAGGTCAATGCAGATTGATGTCTATATATGAAGACGGTTTTGGTAAATATTCCATAAATACGGCTCAAATTCTTTTAACGGAAGATGATTTCACAAACCGAATTAAATATTTAAGTCTTAGTAATGTTCTAAATACGCTTTTAGAGTTAAATGTTATTCCGATTATTAACCAGAATGATACGGTTTCCTCATCAGAACTTGAAGGAACTGACAATCCCGTTTTCAGCGTAAGTTTTTCGGATAATGATAAACTTTCGGCACTTGTTGCAAGTAAATTGGATGCTGACTTGCTTGTTATTTTATCGGATATTAATGGTTTATACAATGACAATCCGAAAGAAAATCCTAATGCACAGCTTATATCAGACGTAAAAGATATAACGGATGAAATTACGGGTTATGCACAATCGGCTTCAAAAGGCGGCAGAGGCGGAATGAAAACAAAACTTCAAGCAGCAAAGGTTGTTACGCATTCAGGCGGATTTGTAATTATTGCAAACGGTAAATCTCCTCAAGTTATAAAAAGACTTTTTGACGGAGAAAAAATGGGTACAACATTTTATCCCGTTGAACAATTATCGCAGAAAAGACGCTGGATTGCTTACGCAACAAATATTACGGGACAGATTGTCGTTAATGAAGGAGCAAAAAAAGCGGTTACGGAAAAAAATAAAAGTTTATTACCGCTTGGAATGCTTAAAATTAACGGTAATTTTGACTGCGGAGATGTTGTTTCAATTCTTGATGAAACAAATTATGAGTTTGCACGGGGCATTGCAAATTATTCTTCTGATGACTGCAAAAAAATAATAGGAGAGCATTCCGATAAAATTTATAACATTTTAGGTCATAAAAATTATGATGCGGTTATTACAAAGGATAATATAGCTTTATTATAGGAGAAAATTATGGCAGATGTATTTCAAATAGCGGAAATGGCAAAGTTTGCCGCTCAAGATGCATTAAAATTATCAACTGAAATTAAAAATCAAGCATTAAGTGAAATTGCACAAATACTTGAAAATAATAAAGAAGTTATTTTAAATGCGAATAAAAAAGACCTTGAAAATGCTGAAAATTCCGATATATCAACCTCCATGCTTAATCGTTTAAAACTTGATGAAAATAAATTAAGGGATATGATTGCAGGTGTTAAAGATATTGCCGTTTTAGAAGATCCCGTTAATAAAATATATTGGTCAAAAGATATTGCCGATGGTATAACCCTTAAAAAAATATCCTGTCCGATAGGTGTCATAGGTGTTATATTTGAAGCACGCCCCGATGTTATTTCACAAATTGCATCACTTGCAATAAAATCATCAAATGCGGTAATTTTAAAAGGCGGAAGTGAAGCCTCCGAAACAAATAATACAATATTTAATCTGATAAAAACAGCCTTATCTAAAGTTCCGGGGTTTCCTTATAATATGGTAAATCTCATACATTCAAGAGAAGATGTTAAAGAAATGCTTAAAATGGATGAATATATAGATTTAATTATTCCGAGAGGTTCTAATTCACTTGTAAAATATATAAAAGAAAATACAAAAATTCCCGTGTTAGGTCACGCAGACGGTATTTGCCATATTTATGTCGATGAAGCCGCAAATTTAGAAAAAGCATGTGATATAATAATCGATGCAAAATGCCAGTATCCTGCCGCTTGTAATGCTGTAGAAACAGTGCTTGTGAATGATAAAATAAAACGGGAATTTATTCCGCTTTTATTTGGAAAATTAAAATCTAACGGAGTTACTATTAATTCCGACCGCATAATAGAAGAAGATTATACAGGCTTTATTAATGAAATAGTTGATGATTGGCATAAAGAGTACGGTGATAAAATAATCTCCGTAAAAATAGTTCACGATTTAGATGAAGCTATTTCTCATATTAACAGATATGGTTCGGGACATACCGATTGTATAGTTACCGAAAATGATGATACGGCAGATAAATTTATGACTTATGTGGATTCAGCGGGTGTTTATAAAAATATCTCCACTCGTTTTGCCGACGGTTTCAGATACGGTTTTGGTGCGGAAGTAGGAATTTCAACAAATAAAACTCACGCAAGAGGGCCTGTAGGACTTGACGGTTTAACTATTTACAAATATAAACTTTTCGGAAACGGCGATATTGTATCGGATTTTATTTCCGGAAACAGAAAATTTAATAAATAAAATATTCTGTTTAAATTTTTAATATATTCCTTGTGTATGATAAAATGAATGTATAAACGAGGGTATGTATGAAAAAAATATTAAAAATATTAAGTATTTCTGTTTTTACAATTTTAATTTTGCTGTATATCTTATTTTTGTTTGTTTTACCTAAAACAGTTGATTTAAATAAGTATAAAGCTGATTTGCAAAATATTGTGAAAGAACAGTCGCAATTAAGTTTAAATTTTGAAAATATAAAACTTGTTACAACACCTTCACTTGCAGTCGGAATTAAAGCCGATAATGTTTCTTTGATACTGCCCGATAATACCTTGCTTTTTTCGTCTGACAGTATTAAGACGGCTGTTTCAATTACGGGTTTAATATTGTATCAATTTAAATTTTCAACGGCAGAAATGAAAAATCCTTTTCTTAATGCTGAAATAATGAAAAACGGTGAAGATTATAAAATAGTTAAACTTATTGAAGATATTTTAAATAAAAATAAAGAGGCAACATTTGCTCAAAAGAATATTGAAACGGAAAAATCAGGCATTGATTTTAGTAAATTTAAAATTATCATTCCAAAAGTAATTCTTAAAAATTATAAAATTTTAATTACAGACACGGCTTCAAAACATTATTTGGATTTACACGGTAAAAGTATTATTTTCGGATATTTTGACGGAAAACGCATAAAATTAAAAACCGATTCCGAATTATTCAGCGACAATAATAAAAATATAGATTTTAAAATAGATATAAATACATTTTTACCCCAAAATCAGCCTAAACTCGACAATGAAGATGACCCCGCCGAAAAAGTTGATTTTGCATTTGTAAATCCCGTTAAAGTATATCAAAATTACGATTTAAAAGGTATTATTAATACCAAATTAAAAATTAACAGTGATAAAAACGGGCAAATCAGCTCATTCGGATACTTTAATGCCGAAAATTTAACTATGAAATTATCAACGGTACAAATTCCCGACAGCTATGTAAAACTGAAGTTTACAGGAACTAATATTGAAACGGATACCGATTTATATACCCACGAAAATGAAAATCTGAAAATAAACGGGCATTTTAGTCATTCGGGAGCAAATTTAAAATTTAAAACGGAACAAATAAAATTTGCAAATCTTCTTGAATTACTACAAGCATATACGGATTCACTGCAAATACCGAACGAATTTAAGCGTTATAAAGCGGAAGGCAGTATTATCGCCGATTGTGCCATAAGAACGAATTATAAAAAATTAAATTCACAAGGTTATATTAAAATTGAAAACGGAGGACTTTCTGTTGCAAACATAGGAAAAATTCTTTCTAAAATAAATATTAATATTCTTTTGGATAATGATATTCTTGATGTCGGAAATTCAGGACTTTATATAGGAAAATCTCCCGTAAAAATAGAAGGTTTAATTGATAAAAAATCCTTTGCCGATATTAAAATTTCAACAGAAAATGTTCCTCTGCCAATATTATATAATGCATTTGCACCAAAAAAATATAAAAATTTATATAATTTTAAATCGGGAAATCTTTCTTCATCTTTTACAATGCAAGGAAAAATGCGGGAAGCTGCAATTAAATCAGATTTTATTTTAAATAATTTCGATTTTACCGATAAATTAAAATCATTGGAAATAAAAAATAAACTATTTAAGTCCGAATTAAATTATGATGTAAAAAAACAGAACTTGACCGCAAACATTAATAATGACGATTTAAATTTCTTATTTCCGCAAACTGCTTCAAATATAAAAATTCCAAAGCTGACAGCGGAAATTTCGGACGGTAATATTTTTATAAAGAGGAATAATATTTATTTTAACGATAAATCAGAGCTTTTTTATTCGGGAAATATTGAAGATTACGAAAATCCTAAAAATATTAATTTTAATTTAAACGGAAAATTAAATACCGGCGATTTAATTAAATTTTGGGGTAAAGACATAAAACCTTTTATAAATGCAAAAGGTGAAATTCCATTAGATATTAAATTAAACGGAAATAATATAAAACAAACACTTAATGTTCAACTCAAAGGAGATAAGGATAATTATATAACTCCTGTTGATTTTTCAATGCTTCAAAATCTTGATACATTAATTCAAGCAACAGTTGATTTTAAACCTAATCGAATAAAAATAAAAGATACGGGACTTTATACCAGAGCTTCAATTTTTGATGAAAACGGGAAAGAAACCGTTGTCAAAAATAAAATAGCAGGTATGGAAGGTACAATTGAAGAAGATACGGTTAATCTTCTAAAGATAGATGTTCCAAAATCACTTAAAGGTAAAATAGTTTTATTTCCTAAGTCTGATTTTCATATTGAAAATACATCTGTATATATATACGGAAAAACAAATTCCCCTTTGGTAAAAGGTGTTTTAAGAATAAATGACATAATAATTCCCGAACTTTCAACAAATATTAATTCAATAGATTTAAATTTTAAAAAAGATGCACTTAATTTTAATTTAAATAAAATTAATATGCTTTCCTCTGATATGGATATAAAAGGGAAGTTGAGTTTACTGCCTTCTCCAATTTCTAATATATATGATTTTATAATCGGGTCAAATGAATTTAAGGTTGAAGATGCCGTTAAAGTTTCGGAAAAAGCAATGGCTTATATGCCGAAAAATTCGTCAAATACTGCCTCTGATACACAAAATATTCCCGTTGCAATACATAACGGTAATATAGCAATAAAAAAATTAACAACAGGAAATATTGAACTTAAAAATACAAAAGCAAATTTAACGCTGTTAAAAAATATTTTATCAATAAAAAAATTATCAACTAATGTCTTTAACGGTAAAACAACGGGCGATATATACGTAAATTTAATTTCTATGCTTATAAATACGGATTTAAAAGGAATAGAAACCGATGTGGCACAAATGCTCTCTGATAGTGCCAATATAAAAGATTCACTCAGCGGAACGGCAGAATACAGTGCAAAACTTCAAATAGACGGTGCTGCTCAAACACAGGAAGCTCAAATGAAAAGTCTTCAAGGGGATATTGACTTAATTATCATAGACGGTCAATTCGGCCCTTTTGGCAGGCTTGAAAATTTAATACTTGCTGAAAATATCAGAGAATCACAATTTTTCCAAACCGCACTGGGCGGAATAATTAATTCAATTGCAACAATAGATACTACACATTTTTCGGAGCTTAAAGGACATCTTTCATTTAAAGACGGTATTTGCTTTATAAGTCCTTTGACTTCACTGGGAAATGTAATGAATTTATATATATCGGGGAATTTTGATTTGATAAAAAATTATGCTGATATGAAAGCAAGGGTAAAATTAACATCAATTATTTCAGATATGTTAGGCCCTTTAAATGCAATAAATCCGGTAAATCTTGTAAATAATGCCGCAAGTCTGAATGTTGTTACGGCAAAAGCCTTTTCTTTATTCTGTGAAATTGTTTCCGAAGAAGAAATGAATATAATGCCAAAATTCTCTAATAGTTATGTTGATAATAGTGCAACAAAATTTCAGCTTGGTATAAGAGGAGATGCATCTAAACCGTTAACACTCATAAAATCATTTAAATGGCTTGCTACTCAAATGCAGTTTGCAAAAGCAAAGGAATTTACGGATTCACTGCCAGAGCCTGAGGAAAAATATGAAAATAAATCCGTTCAGGAGTTTGTTCATAAGTCTGACGAAAAAGAAAAAAAATCATTAAAAAACAAATTAAAAAATGTTTTTAAAAAGATTAGATATAATAAAGGAGTTTAACAATGAGCTTTGAATTAAATTTATCGCTTGAAGAATTGAAAAAAAGAACAGATAGAGATTATTTGATAAGAAAACCTATGCTGGATAAAAATTCCGAAGAATTTGAAAATTTGGATAACGGTGATAAAGAAGCATTAAAACATCTTGTAAAAGCTGCTAATCAGGTAAATTCAATTTATATGAAACAGGATAATGATTTAAATATTCCGTTTTTATCATTTTTAAACGAAGAAATACAAAAGGGAAATGAAGAAGCCAAACTTACAAAAATTCTCTTTGATGCTCAATTAGGGATTATAGGTATAGATTCCGAATCAAATCCCGTTATTTTATTAAAAGGAGAAAAAGTTCTTGACGGAAAAGCATTTTATCCCTCTGACTTAACAACGGAAGAATTTATTTCAATAATAAAAACAATGCTTAAAGACGGTGAAATTGAAGAAGTTAAGAATATATTAAATCAAAGAAGCATTGTAAAGAGAAACGGTAATAAGTTAAAAGCCATAGACTATACGGAAGCCTTTAAAACAGAATTTTCAATAATGGCGGATGAATTGGAACTGGCAGCACAAACCTCAACAAATAAAGACTTTAACGAATATTTAATATTACAGGCAAAGGCATTAAGAGAAAACAATCCGATGCTTGATGCTCAAGCCGATAAAAAATGGGCATCATTACAGGATACACCTTTGGAATTTACAATATCAAGAGAACAGTATGCCGATTTAATGACAGGATTTGTAATGGAAGATAAAGAGCTTTGTGAACTCCTTGAAAAAAACGGAATTTCACCGCTTTCAAAAGATTCAATCGGTGCAAGAGTCGGGATTGTAAATAAAAAAGGTACTCAAGACCTTTTAAAGGTAAAAAAATATCTTCCTCTAATGGCTGAAAATATGCCTTTAAAAGAAAATTACGAACAAAATATATCTTCCGATGATGATAATTTACAAACAATGGTTGATGTTGATATTGTTGCATTAAGAGGAGATGAAGGAGCATACAGAGGCGGAATTACAATAGCTCAAAATCTTCCTAATAACGATAAACTTTCTCTTACCATAGGCGGCGGAAGAAGAAATGTTTATCACAGACAGGTAAGAACAAATAATTCCAAAGAAGCACTCGAAAGACGCAAAAAACGTTTAAATGCAACATTAAATCCGGAGTTACATAAATTATACAATCCGGAGGCTGATCATTGGTTTACAATCGGGCATGAAAATGTTCACTCGCTAGGGCCTAAATCGGGTACGGAAGCACTTGGAAAGTATAAAAATATAATAGAAGAAAATAAAGCGGATATGGGGTCTTTGGCTTTATTGGATTGTCTGGTGCAAGCAGGTGTATACAGTGAAGAAGAAAAAAAACAAATTCTTGTAACATTTGGTGCAAACTGTTTTCTGAAAGCAAAACCGAAATTATCACAGGCACATAGAGTAAGAACAGTAATGCAGGCATATTTCTTTATTAATGAAGGTGCTTTATCCGTTAATGAAGATGGTATAATTGATATAAATACGGATAAAATGGCAGCTGCAGCAAGGAAAATGCTTACTGAAATTATAGAAGTACAATTATCACAAGACTTTTCACGAGGCGAAAAATATATAAACGATTACTTTAAATGGACTGATAAAATGGAAAAAGTATCAAAAAAACTTAAAGAAACGGATAAATCATTGAATGGTGTAATAGAAACTCCGCTTGCAGATTATCTTGCCGGTTTACAAGTATAAATCTTTTTTTGTTATATTTTATGCGTATTGATATAACTTACTTTTTGTAAATATTTTGTAAAACTTTTTTTTATAGTATCAATAATTTTTATTCAGGTAAGTTTAATTATAAGTATCGCTATGAATATAACAGGGAATAATGTAAACAGATTAACAGTTTTAAATCAGGTGCCTTGTAAACCCTATGAAAACAAAAAACAAAGCACTTCTTTCAGTGGTGAAACTAAATTGCCTTCGGTATATGCAATAGGTCAATCGCAAATTAATACCGATATGCCTGTATCCTATGCTAAAATAGGCGAGGTTTCAATTCCGGGACTTAAAGAGAATGCACATATATATAAACTTGCAAACGGTCAGCGGGTAATTATTGCAAATAAAAAAGGACCTACATTTGTTAATACGACATATAATGTCGGCTCTATGAATGAGCCTGATAATATAAGAGGCATGAGTCATTTTATAGAACATAATTTGTTTAACGGCAGTAAAAATCTTGCCCCTAAAGAATATGATTTAAAAGTTTCTCAGCTGGGCGGAGATACAAATGCTTCCACGGGTTTTGCCGCAACTGATTACTATCTGCAATTTCAGTTATTAAACGACAATTCACTTGAAGAAGCAATAAAATTAAATGCTGAACAGACTCAATTTCCTACGTTTCCTAATGAGCAATTAATAAAAGAAAAAGAACCGGTTAAATCCGAAATTGATATGTGCAATGACGATCCTGACACTGTTGCACTGTGCAAAGTACTTAAAAATTTATTTGGTATTCAAAGCTCAAGCGAAGATTTTGTTATAGGTACAAAAGAAAATATAAATTCGTTTACAAGAGATACCGTTCTTGACTATTTCAATACATGGTATACACCTGATAATGCGGTTACGGTAATAACAGGCGATGTTAATCCCGAAGAAACAATTAATCTTGTTGCAAAGCATTTTAATAAGCAAAATGACTATTCACAAATTCATAAAAGAGTATATGAACCTTTGAAATATAACGATAAAGCAATAAGAGAAGATATTATAAAATCAAATACTACTCTGCCGTCAGTTACAATGGGTTTTGCCCTTCCCGAAGGTACTCCAGACAAAGAACTCGACAAACTCTCGGTTTTATTTGAAATTTTGAGTTCAACAGACTCTAATCTATATAAAGAATTAAGTAAAATAGGTGCAAACTTTGAATATTCAACAGAAACAATGCAAAATAAACCTCAGGGTGCAAAAGCATTAATTATAAAGGCTAATGCTCCGGAAGCGAAAATTGAAGAAGTAATAAACATAATTTATAAAGAATTGACAAATATAGCAAATTACCCTTCTTCCGAGTATACGGTTAATACAATAAAAAAGAATATGATAAATGATATATATGCTGAAGCGGAAAATTCACGTGCATTAAACGGTCTGCTTACTGTTTCGGCTTTAAATAATAATTATAACGGTATTAATGAGTCTATAATTAATATTCAAAATGTTACTCCTAATGATATTTGCGAAACGGCACGCAAATTTTTGGATTTAAATAAAGTTTCAATGTGTGTTTCTCACGACAGATATGCAACTATAGAACAAATTAAAAAAAATTATAATGAATATAGTAATAATAAACAGGTTTCGTTCGGAGCTAAAATATCTCCAATTAATAATATAAAAGAGGAAACAGACAAGGTTAATACCGTAACACTTTCAAATAATATAGAGAGTACGATAATTCAGGGAAATCCTTACGCAAAATCATGTATTATACTTGATTTTGATACGGATGAATTAAATAAAACCTCATTATCATCTATTCAGGTATTAAATAAAATGCTTGAAAGAGGAAGCGGTTTAAGAGGAGCGGATAATTATAACAGCATTTTAAATTCTAAAAATATATCTATAGCATCAGCTGTAGATAATAATGGTATTTTCCTTTTGTCAGAGTGTAACAGTGAAAATTTACCTGATACAATGCTGCTTTTAAAAGAAAAACTTAAATATCCTAATTTTACGCAGGAAGAATTTGAAAGAGCAAAATCAATTATAAAAGAAAATATAAAAACCGAAAAAATATCTGCATACAATAAATTAAATCAACTGCTTCATCCTGAATTGAAAAAATATGAAGATAAAGAAATACGTTTGGAAGAACTTGATAAACTAACATTGAATGAGGTAAATAATTTATATTCAAAAATTCTTTCCACAGCACAGGTACAGGCTGTTATGAATGCCCCTGTCGATATAAATCCGAATTTATCAAATATGTTTAATTATGAATTAAGTGCTGATATGCCGATTTTTAAACCTTTTTCACAAGACAAAAATCAAAATTATAATATATTTGAAGAAAACAAGGAAGAAACGGTAATAGCCGTATCGAGAGAACAATCACAGGCAGAAATTATTCAGGGATATAAATTTAAAGAATCAAAAAATGCGGAAGATATTGCTAAAATTGAATTATTGAATTTGATTTTAGGTGCGGGCGGCATGTCTTCAAGACTTTTTCTTGATTTAAGAGAAAATCAAAAACTTGCATATTCTGTAGGTTCAAATTTAAGCAGAGAAAAAGATACACAGGTTTTATGCTTAAGAATAGGAACGACAACGGATAGTCCCGACCCCAAAGAAGGATCTCCGGAAAATATAAAAAAAGCACTGGATGGTTTTAAAAGAAATGTAGAACTCTTAAAAACTCAAAATGTAACGGATAAAGAATTAGAAAATGCGAAAACCATATATAAAACAAGAATATTAGATTTTTTTGAAACTAATATGTCAAAAACAATAGTTATGGAAAATGCAAATTTATCTTGTTACGGAAAAAATTATTATGAAAAATTGTTTGAAGCTGTGGATAAAATCACACCTGATGATATAAGAGCCGCAGCAAACTATGTTTTTAAAAATCCTCCCGTTACATCAATTGCGGCAAGCAAAAAAACATTAAATTCAATTGATTTATATAAATAAAATCAAAAATATCGGCAGGCTAAAGCCTATCCTGCTGATAAAAACCAAATAATCTGCCCGCCGTCATTATTCCCGATTTCTTTATCCATACTCTTGTATTTTCCTGATAAAATATATTTATGATTAAGAATTTTGACAAAATAATATCAGGTATAAAGTCAATGGAACTTCCGCAGACTGAATTTGTAAAATACATGGAAGACATTCATGACCCGTTTATTGTATTAATTGCCTGCATTTTATCGTTAAGAACAAATGACAGAACAACATATCCTGCAGCAATGCGGATGCTGGAACTGGGTAAAACCCCGAAAGATTTTCTAAATGTTAAACTTGAAGATTTGGAGAAAGCAGTTTATCCGGTCGGATTTTATAAAAATAAAGCAAAACAGATACTTGATATTGCTAATGAACTATATTACAAACATAACAGTATTGTACCTAAAGAGATAGATGAGCTTGTTAAATTTAAAGGAGTAGGCAGAAAAACAGCAAATCTGGTGCAATCAAAAGGATATGGTCTGCCAAGCATTTGTGTTGATGTACATGTGCATAGAATTTCAAATCGTTTAGGTTTATGTAAAACAAAGGAACCGGAAGAAACCGAATTTGCCCTGAAAAATAATCTTCCCAAAAGATGCTGGAGTGAAATTAATACTCTTTTTGTAACTTTGGGACAAAATGTTTGCAAACCTTCAAAACCATGCTGTGATAAGTGTAAACTCAATAATTACTGTAAATATTTTAATGATAATAATAAATAATCAAGACATTTTTTATTATGAAATCCAATATTTATATAAAGTTAAACGGATAATTTTGCCCAATATATAACTTTATGATATTATATTTACAAAATAGGGAGATTATGGGCAGTGCCAAGAAAAAAGTGTATTGAGATAGTTCTTGATGTAGAAACAACAGGTTTGGATTATACAAAA
Source organism: Candidatus Gastranaerophilales bacterium (assembly GCA_905235825.1). Classification (GTDB taxonomy): domain Bacteria; phylum Cyanobacteriota; class Vampirovibrionia; order Gastranaerophilales; family Gastranaerophilaceae; genus Avigastranaerophilus. The sequence goes on along the minus strand of CAJONH010000212.1, from coordinate 2,130 downwards.
GAAAGAATGGTGGAATTTGCGGCAATTCGGCTTGAAAACGGTAAAATAAAAGAACGATTTGAAACATTAATTAATCCGCAGCAGCATATACGTAAATCGAGTATGGCAATTCACGGAATAACCGAGGAAGATGTCAAAGATGCACCGACAGAAGCAGAGGTAATGCCTGCAATACTTGAATTTATCGGTGATAATCCCATTGTTGCACATAATGCAATTTTTGATTATTCGTTTATTAACGAGGCAAGTATCAGAACAACAGGAAAACCAATTACAAATATCAGAATAGATTCGCAAATGATGTTTAAGGAGGTTTATCCCGAACTTGAATCTTGCGGGCTAGAAAGTTTAATGAATAAATTTAATGTTGAATTTTCAACCCGTCATAGAGCAATGGCAGATACGGAGGGTTTAGCTCTTGCGTATCCCGAATTAAAAAAACTTTATGAAAAGAAATATGCGTGGCAAATTCAACAGCTTGATAATATTGATTATCTTTTTGAAAGATATTTACGTATTCAGCAGGCGGTACAAATTATGCAATCCGAACTTCAGGATTTAAAATCGGTATTCAGATTATATTTTGAAAAAGGCGGAGAAAGTGTTCAATCGCCGAACGGAGAAACACTTTCTTATCAGTCAAAACAGTCTTATGCTTATGATTTTGTTGAAATAAAAGATGTTTTGGAAGAAATAGGTGCATTGCATAAAGCGGTAAGATTAAACAATAATTTTGTAGACAGACTAATTACATCAAACAGTATCAGTCAGGAAAACAGGGAAAAACTGGCGGCGGCTCGCCAAATGCTCAGCGAAACAAGAAGTGTTCACATCTCAAAGCCTGACAGAAAATATGAAAATGTCTAAAATTTACCGTCTAACAGGATATTTTATATTAATTATCGGTGCTGTTTCAATGCTTTTACCGTTTATTTATATGATTTGTTTATCGTTTATGACTGATAAGCAGATATTTTCAGGAATGGTAAATTTTATCCCCCTGCCTTTTACAGTAAAAAATTATGAATATGTAATAAAAACCGCAGATATATTAAGATATTTTTTTAACAGTATGTTTGTTGCACTATTAACAACTATCGGACAGGTTATAATTGCATCAATGGCGGGATATGCTTTTGGACGATTTTCTTTTAAATATAAAAATATTTTATTTTTTTTAATAATTATATCTATGATGATACCTCCGCAGGTAAATATAGTGCCTTTATTTTTCATAATGAAACAGTTTAACTGGATAGATACATATTGGGCATTAATAGTTCCGGGACTTTTTGGCGGATTTGGAGTGTTTATGATGAGGCAGTGGTTTAATTCTATGCCGGAAGATATGGAAGCATCAGCAAAAATAGACGGGTGTAATACATTTCAGGTATTTTATAAAATTGCAATGCCGTTAGCCATGCCTGCCGTTATGACTCTTGCTATTTTTACGTTTATAACAACATGGAACAGTTTTATGTGGCCATTAATTGTAACAAATTCGGATGCAATAAGAACTTTGCCTATAGGTTTAGCTGAATTTAAGGGGAGTTTCCGTGAAGTAACGGATTGGGGAGCATTAACCGCATATTCGGTTATTTGTTCCATTCCCGTCATTGTTGTATTTTTACTCGGCAGAAAATATTTTATTAATGACATTTTAGGCGGAGGAATTAAGGAATAATTTATAATTTAATCTTCAACTTCAAGCCAATAAATTGACTTTTTTGATATTTTAAGTTTCTTTATTTCTTTTTCTGTTTCAGAAAAAACGAACATTGCCCCTTTTCCCGTAAGAAGATAATTTAAATTAATTTTATGTTTTAATGCAAGTTTTTCAAGTACATCAGCGGATGGTTTACTTTTTCCTCTTTCGTAGTTGCTGTATTGAGCTTGGAGCATATCAAGCGATTGAGCCATTTCTCCCTGTGAAATACCCAATTTTATTCTCACTTCTTTTAGGTTCTCGGCTAACATAAATTCCTTTTTTAAACATGTATTTAAAAAATAACTTGACTTTTTAAATATTTATTTATAGAATTATAATGAAATATTTAAAAAATACTAAAACTTTTTAACTATCTAATTTTATATTAAAGCACTTCAAAATTCAAGTTGCCATTTGTTTTG
>CAJONH010000211.1 GCA_905235825.1 Candidatus Gastranaerophilales bacterium | reverse complement strand
TTTATCGTATGGGCGAGATACTTGTTCAGGGGGTCTGTTGCTTCTTGAAAGTGTTCTTGCACTTGTAAATGCACCGATACCGAAATCACATACGGCGGATTCAACACCGCCTGTTACCATTACATCGGCATCTCCGTACTGAATTGCTCTGTATGAATCACCGATAGAATGTGCTCCTGTTGCACAAGCAGATAACACAGCCTTACTTAATCCTCTTAAACCAAATCTAATAGAAACTTTTCCTGATGCCATATTTGCAATCATCATAGGAACCGTAAAAGGTGAACATTTATGAAAACCTCTGTTCATCATTTCCTGATAGCCTGTTGTAACAACAACCAAGCCGCCTGCAGCCGTAGAAACTATTGTTCCTATTCTGGTTCTGTCTTCTTTTTCAAGGTCTAAACCTGAATCTTTAATTGCATCTTCTGAAGCAATTAAAGCATATATAATACTCTTATCAAGTCTTTTCGCTTCTTTTGCATCGACGTATTTTTCTATATCTATATCAGAAGGCACCTGTCCCGCTATTTTAACGATATGCTTGCCTTTCTCCAAATTATGCTCTTTTATACCGCTTTTACCTGCTATAAGATTATTCCAAAATAAATCCAATCCTATCCCGTAAGGTGTAACACACCCCATACCGGTAACTACAACACGTCGTTTTGACATATTTATCTTTTCCTCCAAAGGCAGAATATACAACTACCCTAATTCACCTTTTATATTTTTATATTAGCTTGAATATATAATAAAATCAACACATTAATCTTTTATTACAAATAATTGATTTTGGCGATAAAACCCAATCCTGTTTCGCACTCTGCCGCTTCTTTAAAACTCACTCACACCTACCGGCTTATCGTGAGTTTTACTCTGACAATTTAATACTTGATTAAATATTAAAATAGGACAAGATTTTTTCTTGTCCTATTTTAAATGTCGTAGGCGGGACTTGAACCCGCAAGGATAAACCACACGCCCCTCAAACGTGCGCGTATACCAATTCCGCCACTACGACAAGGTCACAATCTAATCTGGTTTCGCACTTGCCGCCGTGTCAACCCCGCCGGCAATGTGCTCACTTTTTAAAGTCGCCACTCTCAAACATTCACTCACACCTCATTTCACTCGGCTTATCGTGAATTTTTGTTCGGACGTTTTAATTCTCTATCTATCATAAAATGAGAAAAATTTTTCGTCAATACAATTTTATTAGATTAAATAAAAAAATTTTTTATTTAAATTATATGGTTTTAATTTTGTTCTTGATAGAATTAGCATGTATATATAATTTTAGAAAGGTTTGAGTATGGAACAGTTATATGCATTGGTTCAAAACCATGCAATTGTTATTTCGGCAGTTATTCTTATACTTGCCTACATTTTTATTGCTCTTGAAAAAATTCCCAAAGTTACAATTGCCCTTATAGGTGCAGCAGCTGTGATTTTTTTAGGGCTTGTAAGTCAGGAAAAAACAACGGCAGCCGGTTTAAACGAGCTTTATTTTATTAATTTCGTTGATTTCAATGTTGTATTTCTTTTAGTATCAATGATGATAATTGTAAATATTACAACTCGCTGCGGTGTCTTTAAATGGATTGCAATAGAACTTTTAAAAATGACTAAAGGCAGACCGCTTTTTGTTCTTATTGCACTTGCTTTTTTTACCGCAATTTTATCCGCTTTTTTGGATAATGTTACGACGGTTATATTAATCATGCCTGTTACATTTGTAGTCGCTAAACAACTTGATTTAGACCCTATACCGTTATTAATAGCAGAGGTTTTTGCTTCAAATATCGGAGGAACGTCAACTCTAATAGGTGATCCGCCAAATATAATAATAGGCAGTGCCGCAGGATTTTCATTTATGGATTTCTTATGGGAGCTGACTTTAATCTGTTTAGTTATAATGATAGCTGTTCTTGCGTTCTTATACGTTTGTTTCAGAAAAAAACTTGTTACAACCGAAGAAAAAATGGCTAAAATACAAGAAATAGATAACTCTCAAACTATTACGGATTATGCTCTTTTAAAAAGAAGTATGTTAGTTTTAGGATTAGTAATTTTAGGATTTTTAACACACGATATAACTCATATTGCAACTTGTGTAATTGCCTTTATCGGTGCATGTATTTTATTGCTGTTTGAAAAACCGGAAGAAATGTTTAGAGATGTTGAATGGAATACAATCTTTTTCTTTATAGGTTTATTTATTATAATCGGAGCATTTGAGGCAGCAGGCGGAATAAAATTAATGGCAGATTGGCTTTTAAAAGTTACGGCGGGTTCACAAAAAATTGCTTCTTTTGTAATTTTATGGGCTTCAGGTATTTTATCGGGAATTATAGATAACATACCATACACCGCAACAATGGCACCGATGATTCACGAAATAGAACTTGAAAAAGGCAGAGAATTTGTACTTCCTATGTGGTGGTGTTTATCGCTCGGAGCATGCTTAGGCGGTAATTTAACCATAATTGGTGCTGCCGCAAATGTAATAGTATCCGAAAATGCGGCAAAACACGGACATCCTATTAAATTCCTTCAATTTATGAAATACGGATGTGTCGTTGTATTTATTTCATTGGCTCTTTCATCAGCATTTATCTATATACGACATTTTATCTGATTTATAATT
>CAJONH010000210.1 GCA_905235825.1 Candidatus Gastranaerophilales bacterium | reverse complement strand
TTGACGAACTTATTTAAAAATTTTTAATGAAACGACAGAGAAAGCCCGTCTGTTTGAGTACCCAAAGGGTACGAGTTACGGGCTTTTATGTTGAATTTGAAATTTTAATAAGTGAGGAATGGGTCTGCGTTTTGTATTTCTTTTTGATTTTTCAAAATAATTTAAATCTGCTGAGTAATTACCGGTACGAGTAGTTACAAAAATAAAATTTTAGAATGTATTATTTGGGCTAAAATAAACCGTTATTTTAGATAATTTGTATTCTGTTATCTTTTTTAATTTCAAACGGCTGATTTAAAGTTTTTATATAATCAATAGTAACTTTGTCTTTATCGTAATTATATCTTTCAATTATATCTTTATCATCACGTTTCAGCATACCAAGATTATCACCGCCGTCAACTAAAAACTCATCATAAACAGCAGTATAAATTTTATTAGCATCAGGATTATTAACGTCAATATTGCGTTTTTTACCTTGTTTATCAGTATAAACCATTTCTTTTAGACATCCTTCTTTATCAAGTTTATAGGTTAAACCTGATACCTGTAAGAGTCCCGGTTTTGAATTAGTAGCAATAAGAGATTTTCCGCATGCATTAACTGCATCAACGAGGTCTTTTTCGTTCAGTTTCACTTTAAATAATTTATTTGAAAAAGGAAAAATACTTGATATATCACGTTCTGTAATTTTACCCGTATGAACACTTCCCCTAAAATTTGCCGAGTTAATTAATACAATATCTGCATTAAGATTGTTTTTTAATGCATCCGCTACAAAATCGGCACAGGGATTTTCTTCCAGTAGTGCATTTTGGGGTATTTTATCTTTTAATATTAAATCTCCTATTTCTGGAGATTCGCCAAGAATAGAGTTTACGGTCTTTGACATAATCATATTTGGGGAATATGAATTTGTTTCCATTATATTATTTTGTACATAGGTAATTCTGCCGTTTTCATCGAATTCAAGATTTAAAATACCAAAATTATTGCCGTCACGTCCTGCCTGTGTGATTACTACCGGTTCACCTGCCGGCGAATAAAACAGATTTTTTCCGTCTTTTACCCCTTCAATTAAATCATGCGAATGACCGCCTAATATTACATCAATTCCTGATACGTTTCGGGCAATTTCTTTTTCTACAGTATTTCCTTCATGCGAAAGTAAAAATATTTTATTTACACCCTGTTTTTGTAATTCCAGAACTTCTTCCTGTAGTTTTTGCATTGTTTGTTCTGTACCGTCAATTGTAATACCTTCCAGTATTTCTTTTTTCTTTAGTCTTTCATTTATATCGGATGGCTGAACACCTATTAATCCGTATTTTTCACCGTTTTCTCCTATATGAACGGTTGAACGCATTACTTTTTTTGATAAACCGTTATCATTATCAGGAAAATTCATATTCATTCCGAGTATTTTAGTGTTTGAGTTTTTAAGTAATTCGGCACATTTAGAAGCAGTAATATCAAACTCGTGATTACCGGGAGCCTGTGCGTGAATACCTGCTACATTAAAGAAACTGGCTGCTGCAATGTTTCTTTTTTCATCCGAGCCTATAAATGTATCACCTGAACAAAGTTTTAAAAAATCAGATCCGTTTTGTTTAGCTGTAATTTCTGTTTGATGTGCAGCAGAAACTAAACGCTCTGTTTTTGGAATTTGACAATGTATGTCATTTACGTACCAGAGCGTTGTTTTTGTTTTTGAATTTGGACTGTGCATTATCGTATTTGTACTTTGTGATTTTTCAGTTTGGTATTCACTTATTTTTGCACTATACGAGGGAGGAGTTTTTGAATTTTTTGATATATACGAAGATAAAATATTCATGACTATGTTCCGATTATCTATACTTATAGCAAAAACCATAAAACAAATTTTTGCTGTTTATCAATATATTTTTTTACATTTTTTACAATTAATTAACTGTATTATTTCTGTAAAAAATTTATAAAAAAACCGCAATCAAATACAGTTGCGGTTTTTTATAATGATTATGCAATTTCTTCGGCTGCACGCAGTTTAAACGGTGATTTCTTTTTATTTTCAATAGGTTCCGGAATTTGAACAACCTCTCCTCCCTTATCTATCTTTTTCTTTACCATTTCAGCAGTTACCGTAAATTCCTTAACATCATTCTTTTCAGGTAATGTGTACATTATATCCAGCATTATTTCTTCAACTATGGAACGTAATGCTCTTGCACCGGTTTTACGTTTAATTGCTTCTGCCGCTATCAAATTAATTGCTTCATCTTCAAACTTCAAATCAACATTATCCATTTTCAATAAACATTGATATTGTTTAATCAAAGCATTTTTCGGCTGAGTTAAAATATTCTTTAATGTTGATTCTTCAAGAGGATCTAAAACTGCATATACGGGAACCCTGCCTATAAATTCGGGAATTAAACCGAATTTTAGCAAGTCTTCCGGCTGCAATTTTTTCAGCATCTTTGCTTCTTCCAGTTCTTTCTCTGCTTGAGTTTTTGGTGCTGATGAACCAAAACCTATAGAAATTCCGTCACCTGCACGTCTTTCCACTATTTTATCCAAGCCTACGAACGCACCGCCGACTATAAATAAAATATTGGATGTGTTTATTTGGATAAATTCCTGATGAGGATGTTTTCTTCCGCCCTGCGGAGGAACATTTGCAACAGTACCTTCAATCATTTTTAAAAGTGCCTGCTGAACACCTTCACCTGAAACATCTCTTGTAATACTTGTGTTTTCAGACTTTCTTGAAATTTTATCAATTTCATCTATATAAATAATACCTCTTTCTGCCTTTTGAGGGTCAAATTCGGCATTTTGATATAAACGAAGAAGAATATTTTCAACATCATCACCTACATAGCCTGCTTCGGTTAACGTTGTTGCATCCGCAATAGCAAAAGGAACATCAAGCATTTTTGCAAGAGTTTGAGCAAGCAATGTTTTTCCGCTTCCTGTAGGTCCCACCAAAAGAATGTTACTCTTTTGAATTTCAACCTGCTTTTCATCCGCAGACGCATTATGTGCTATTCGCTTATAGTGATTATAAACGGCAACAGCAAGCACCTTTTTTGCATCATCCTGACCTATTATGTATTCATCAAGATATTTTTTTATTTCATGCGGTTTTGGTACTTTCGTTGTATCAGCAACTGATTTATCGACTTCCTTTTCTTGCGGCTTTTCTTTATTTTCAAGAAACTCCTCGTCTAAAATTTCATTACAAAGCTCAACACATTCATCACAAATGTATACATCCGGCCCTGCAATCAGTTTTTTTACCTGCTCCTGCGTTTTACCGCAGAATGAACATTTTAAACGACTTTCGTCATGAACTGCCATTAATTATATCTCCTGACTTGGTTTTGGCGTTGTATTTACAGTAACTACTTTATCTATCATTCCGTATTCAAGTGCTTCTTCCGGTGTCATGATATAATCTCTGTCGGTATCTTTTTCAATCTTTTTGATTGATTGTCCTGTGTTTTTAGCTAAAATTTCATTCAATGATTTTTTAATTCTTATAATTTCTGCAGCCTGAATTTCGATATCCGTTGCCTGACCTTGAGCTCCGCCTAAAGGTTGATGTATTAAAACCCGAGAATGAGGTAATGCCATTCTTTTTCCGGGAGTACCTGACGACAAAAGGAATGCTCCCATAGAAGCTGCCTGTCCCAAACAAATTGTAGATACATCTGCTCTTATATGCTGCATTGTGTC
>CAJONH010000209.1 GCA_905235825.1 Candidatus Gastranaerophilales bacterium | reverse complement strand
TACTTGCAAATGCAATAGTTATGGTCAATTATATGCTGGATGTGGATGAAATAGTCAGAATTGAATCAAGAATTAATGCAAAGTATCAAATATATTCGGCAGGAGAAAGAATATTTAAACAAAAACCCGTTATAGTTTTAATAAATCATAAAACGGCAAGTGCAGCTGAAGTAATAGCAGGTGCATTAAAAGTACATGCCGATGCAATTTTACTGGGAGAAAACAGCTTCGGAAAAAATTCCATTCAACAGGTAATTCCAATCCACAATGCTTCAGGATTAATAATTACAACCGATAAATATATTCTGCCTGACGGAAGTGATATAAACGGAACAGGACTTAAACCTGATATATACATCAAACAATCTCCTGTTTATGAGGATGCACAAAAGGATACTGCACTTAAACTGCTTCGTAATATTTAATGATATTGCCAATTAGAATGAGGTAAATGAAAAAATAAAACCGAAACATTAGTTTCGGTTTTATTTTTATACACGTCTTTTTCTTGCTGCTTCTGATTTGCGTTTTCTTTTAACACTGGGCTTTTCATAGCGTTCACGACGTTTTATTTCAGAAAGTATTCCTGCTTTTTGAATTTTTTTCTTAAATCTTTTTAAAGCACTTTCGATACTTTCGTTATCGCCGACTCTTACTTCAGGCATTTATTTTTCACCACCTTTATTTGTGTCTGCTGCTACAATCTTACACTAACAGGAACAAAAATTTATTTCAAGTGTTTATTAATGGAAATAATAAAAAAATCACTTGAGCAAATTATTTACAATGCCTTTCAGTGCAATTTTTACGTGGGCATAATTTAGCCCGCCCTGCATATAAACAGCATAAGGCGGACGAACAGGCCCGTCTGCCGAAAGTTCAATTGTTGAACCTTCTATAAAAGTGCCTCCTGCCATTATGAGCTTATCATCATATCCCGGAACTTCGTCAGGAACGGGTGTCAGGTATGATTCAACGGGAGAGAACATTTGAAGTGTTTTACAAAACTCCAGCTGCGGTTTTTCCGCACCAAAGTTAATCGTTTGAATAATATCGGTTCTGGGTTCCGAAGGTTTAGGTGCGGAAATAAATCCCATATCCTCAAACACCTGAGCTGCGAGTATAGCACCTTTAACGGCTTCCGATACAACAGAAGGAGCCATAAACAACCCCTGAAAAATCAATCTTAATTGATTTAACATTGCACCGCCTTCACTGCCTATCCCCGGAGCAGTGAGCCTGTATGCCGACTGGTCAACATATTCTTCTTTACCTGCAATATAACCGCCTGCTTCTACTATGCCTCCACCAGGATTTTTTATTAAAGAGCCTGCTATTAAATCTGCACCGACTTCTAAAGGTTCCAGTTTTTCGGTAAATTCACCATAACAATTATCGACAAAACAAATGCATTTGGGATTTTTTGATTTAACAATTTCAACAATTTTACCGATTGCAGCAATATCAAGAGATTTTCTTAAAGAATATCCTCTGGAACGCTGTATTAAAACCATGTTTACGGATTTATCGATTTTATTTTCTATTCCTTTAAAATCAATATCCATATCATTAATCAGCGGAACTTCATCATAAGAAACACCGTGACCTATTAAAGAAGCACGTTTATCTCCCCTTATACCGATTACTTCTTCCATTGTGTCATAAGGATGACCTGCAACAGATACAAGTTTTTCACCGTACCTTAAATTTCCGAACAGACAGCAGCATAAAGTATGAGTACCAGATACAAAATGATTTCTTACAATAGCTTTTTCAGCCTTAAAAACATCTGCAAAAACCTTGTCAAGAGCTTCCCGCCCCATATCATCGTGTCCGTAGCCCGATACGGCAGCAAAATGCTGAAGTCCTATTTTATTATTATAAAAGGCTTTTAAAACTTTTTCCTGATTATATTCCTTTATTTCATCAACCCGTTCAAAGTACTGCTTAACTTTTTTTTCGGCATTATCAACTATTTTAATCTTTTCCATACTTAAATAAAAACACAAAAATATAAAATTGTATATACAAAATAATTTGTTTATTATATTTTTAATATGATTTAGTAAGCAGGAAAGAAAAATGTTTGAAAATGTGTTCCAAAAATATATAACCCCACGAAATATATTATTTATTATAGGGATAATCCTTTTTACAGTATTTATATTTAACATTCCCGAAATAGCACTAATGTTTTTTGCATCGTTTGTAATAGCGTGTTCATTAGAACCGCTTGTAAAAAAATTAATGCCTCGGTTTTCACGAAAAGCGGCAGGTGCAATAGTATTACTGGCAGCTCTTTTATTTGTTTGTGCTTTTTTTGTTCCTATAATTGTAATAGGAACTCACGAAATAAATTCTTTTGCAAAGAATTTTCCGCAGTATGTTAACAACGTAATAAATTTTATAAATTCTTCAAATATAATAAGCCAATTGAATTTTGCACAGCTTGATATCGGTGGAGTTATTTCTTCCGTATCGGTTACCAGCTCCAAAATTCTTTCTGAAACCATAAATGCAGGTAAAAATATAGGAAGTGCTTTTATTTATTTATTGGTATCCATACTTATCATTTATTATTTTATGGTAGACGGTGCAAAAATAAGGGCTGCTGCATTAAAATTATTTCCTAAAGATATAAGAAAACGAACAGCTGATATAGTTGAAGTTATAGCAGCTCGAAGCGGCGGTTATGTTATTGCACAAATTATGACAATGGCAAGTGTCGGTATTATAATAACAATAGGTCTTTTTATTCTAAAAAACGAATATGCGCTTTTGCTTGGATTAATTTCCGCAGTATTTGACATTATTCCCGTTGTAGGGCCTGTTATTGCTTTTTTAATTTGTATGGTTACGGTATTTAAATCGGGGCCATTGGTATTAATTTTAACTGCCGTAATTTTTGCCTCAGCTCAATTAGCGGAAAATAATTTTGTAAGACCTTATGTTTTCAGTAAGTTTTTGGATTTGCATCCTCTGGTTATATACTTATTCTTATTTTTAGCGGCAAAATATATGGGAGTCGTAGGAGTTATATTTGCACCTGCTATTGCAGCTACAGTTGTTGTTCTTATAGAAGAAGTTTATATGAAAAATATGGAGTAAAATTAGAACAGGAATATCAATGAATACTGCTGATAAAACTATTTTCGCAAACGAACTTAAACTTTTATTTTTTATGTTGTTAATTAGTGTAATTATTTTATTTTTCGGATATTTAATTACGGAAATGTTTGGTCTTGGTATGGACGGTATAATAATTACAGGGATTATTGCGGCAATTATAAATTTTGTTTCCTATTTTTTCTCAAAAAGTATTGTTTTGAAATCACAACACGCAATTCCCATGAGTAAAAAAGATTTCCCTCAATATTACGATATGGTTCAGGATATGTGCGAAAGAAACGGAATAATTATGCCTGAATTGTATTATATAAACAGTTCGGCTTTAAATGCCTTTGCAACGGGAAGAAGTCAAAAGGATGCTGCCGTTGTTGTTACGTCAGGATTATTAAAAAAAGTTCCGCTTGATGAAATAAGCGGTGTAATCGGACATGAACTTTCTCATATTGTTCATAAAGATATACTAATAACCGGTTTTATAGGTACAATGGTCGGATTTATTACAATAATGGCTTCTTTTATGCGTAATGCTTCAATAAGAAATTCATCGAGAAAAAATTCAAATAATTCTAATTCATCGGTTTTATTAATCATAGGTTTAGCCACATCAATATTAGCACCTTTTATAGGTTTATTAATAAGAATGGCTGTTTCACGCTCACGGGAATATATGGCGGATGCAACAGGCGGTCAAATTTGCGGTAATCCTCAATTACTTGCTAAAGCTCTGTACAGAATAAGCCGTGATGGAAGTGAAATGCCAATGGCAAATGAAGCTGTAGCTCCTTTATATATTTCTAATCCTTTAAAAAAGGATATTTGGGGTGATTTATTTTCTACTCATCCCGATATTAATGACCGAATTAAGCGTTTACAAGAAATGTCAAATTTTTAACAGTTAACTATTTCTTCTATTTCATTTTTTGCATTCCAATAAATTTTTATATTGCTTGTTAATCCGTGGTAATTCAATTGATTATAAGATGCCGCTTTTAGAGCTTCTTCAATTGTTAATAACTTTTTATCCGTAATATTTTTTATTATATCGCATAAGAGCATTGAACTGCCGGCAATTGTTCCTTGTTCATTAACAAGGTTTCCGTTTTTATTATAAATAGTCTGTCCCGCAAAAATATGCTCCGTTTTATCGCTATGAGCAAGGGGAAGTGCATCGCTTATCAAAAGAATTTTTTCAATTGGTTTTTGTTTAAAAGTAATTTTTAAAACATCATCACTCACGTGTTTTGAATCGGCAATAATTTCCGTATAAATTTCATTACAAGTTAATGCACTCACGACGGTAGAAGGAGTTCTATGGTTAAAACCTGCCATTGCATTATATAAATGAGTTATCTGGCAGACTTTTGATAAATCGGCTCCCAGACAATGCCCCGCTGAAACTTTTATATTTTTGGCTCTTAAATAATCAATAAAATTTCCTTTTTTATCAAGTTCGGGAGCAAGTGTAACTATTTTTACCGCATCATCTTCTATATTTTTAAAAATATCAATATCCAAAGGTTGAATATATTCTTTTTGATGTATACCTGATTTTTCGGGATTAATAAAAGGCCCTTCCAAATGAATGCCTGCTATTTGTGCAGATTTATTATCTTTTACGGACATAGCTTTTTTTATAACGGAAATTCTTTGTTTTATTTTAGCAATATCATCGGTCATAACCGTCGGGAAAAAAGCGGTTACACCGCAGCTATGCAGTTTTCTTGCAGCTTCAATTATTGCATCATTACTGCAAGTCATAAAATCAATTCCGAATGCTCCATGGATATGCTGTTCTACAAGTCCTTGTGAAATATACATTTATCTCAATGCCTCTATTGCCTGTTTTATGTTATTGCTTGAAAATATATAATTACCTGAAACAAGTGCATTTGCACCGCATTTAATACAATATTCGGCAGTTTTATCATTAATTCCGCCGTCAACTTCTATTATTATTTCCTTTTTTAATTTTGGTATTATTTCTTTTATTTTATCGGCACAATCACTCATAAATTTTTGACCGCCGAACCCCGGTTCAACGGTCATAACAAGAATTAAATCAACAATATCAATATATTCAAATATTTCGGAAGGTCTTGTTTTTGGTTTAATTGAAATACCTGCTTTCAGCCCGTATGAATGAATTTCTTTTATTACATCCATGCTGTCTTTTTTTACCGCTTCATAATGGAAAGTTATTATATCCGAACCTGCAAGAGCAAAATCTTTAATATATTTTTGCGGATTATCAATCATTAAATGAACATCCAAAGGTATGGAAGAAACTTTTTTTAACGCTTTAACAACAGGTGCCCCTATAGTTAAATTAGGTACAAAATGTCCATCCATAACATCTATATGAATCCAATCAGCACCGTTTTCCTCCAGCATTTTTATTTCACTGCCGAGTTTTGCAAAATCACTTGATAAAATTGAAGGTGAAATAATTATTCTATTCATTTTATTTATCTTTCCGGATTATAAACTTTTCGATTTTCTTTTATATATTTATTCAATTCTTGTTCGCCCAGTTCAATTTCGATATTTCCGTATACCGTAATTCCTCTTTTTTTAAATTCTTTAAACCAATTAGGCTTAAATCCTTCATCAAATCCCGTTATTTTTTCGACGGAAGAAGTGGGAACTCCGTAATATATTTCTTTAATTCCCGACCACATTATACCGCCAAGACACATAATACAAGGTTCTGCCGTTACATATAATTTTAAATTATACGGTGAAAGGTCATAAGTATTAAATTTTTCTTCTGCCATTTTAATTGCATTCATTTCTGCATGATTATTTGAACAATGTTCATTAACAACCGAATTAGCGGTCTTTACAATTTGATTGCCTTTTTCATCATAAATTGCAGCTACAAAAGGCCCTGACCCGCAGCAGATAAATGCTTGCATTTCCTTCTGTAATTCGGCAATTATTTTACACGCTGTTTCTACTTTTTTATTATCGATTTTTTCGTTAGAGATAACATGCTTAGTGCAAAAGGCTTTTAAAAATCTTTTCATAAGGCACACTCCGATTAATATTATTCATCATTCAAACTTAAAACAGCCATGAATGCTTCTTGCGGAACCTCAACTCTGCCTACTGCTTTCATACGTTTTTTACCACGTTTTTGTTTTTCGAGAAGTTTTCTTTTACGTGTTATATCACCGCCGTAACATTTATCCAGAACGCTTTTTCTTAATGCTTTAATATTGGTTCTTGCAATAATTCTTCCTCCGATTGCCGCCTGAATTGCAACTTCAAACATCTGCCTCGGTATTATATCTTTTAATTTTGTTGTTAATTTTTGACCGACATAAAAGGCACTGTCTTTATGAACTATAGCACTAAGTGCGTCAACAATTTCCCCTGCAAGAAGAATGTCAAGTTTAACCAAATCGGAACGTTTATAATCGCTGAACTCATAATCAAGACTGGCATATCCTTTTGAACGGGATTTTAATTGGTCATAAAAATCGGTAATAATTTCGCTCAAAGGAATTTCATAATGCAGTGAAACCCTGACTTTATCAAGGTATGTCATATTTTGAAAAATTCCCCTTTTCGATTGTGCCAGCTCCATTAATAAGCCGACATATTCGTTAGGAGTTATAATTGACGCTTTAACGTAAGGTTCTTCAATATAATCACGATATTGTGCATCGGGAAGATTAGCGGGGTTATCAATTTCAATAACTTCACCGTTTGTCTTATGAACTCTGTATATAACACTGGGAGCAGTAGTTACAAGTGATAAATCATATTCACGTTCCAAGCGTTCCTGAGCTATTTCCATGTGAAGCATACCCAAAAAACCGCATCTGAAACCAAAACCGAGAGCAGATGAAGTTTCAGGCTCAAAAGTTATACTGGAATCATTTAATTTTAATTTTTCAAGAGCTTCTTTTAAGTCTTGATACCGGTCATTATCTACGGGATATAACCCTGAAAATACCATAGGCAGAGCCTCTTTATAACCTTCAAGAGGTTCATCGGCACCATTTTCCACGTGGGTAATTGTATCCCCGACAAATCTTGTTATTTCTTTTATAGAACAGCCCATATAGCCTACATCGCCTGTTTTAAGCTCTTTAACGGGAACTCTGTTCGGATTTAAATAACCCAGTTCGGTAATTTCATATTCTTTTCCCGAAGCCATAAATTTAATTTTATCGCCGAGTTTTATATTTCCGTCAACCACCTTAAAAAAGCACAAAGTACCCAAATACTGGTCATAAGCACTATCAAAAACCAATGCTCTTAAAGGTTTGTCAGAGGTATCAACGGGAGGCGGAATAAAATCGACAACAGCTTCCAAAACTTCATCAATTCCCCTGCCCTCTTTAGCACTGACAGGTATTGCCATTGAAGCATCTATCCCCAGTACTTCTTCTATTTCATCTCTTACACGTTCTACGTCGGCAGAAGGCAAATCAATTTTATTAATAACGGGTATGATTTCAAGATTTTGTTCTGCGGCGAGGTAAACATTCGAAAGGGTTTGAGCTTCAACACCCTGTGTTGCATCAACAATTAACAATGCCCCTTCGCATGCCGCAAGAGAGCGTGAAACCTCATAACTGAAATCTACGTGTCCGGGAGTATCTATAAGATTTAATATATATTCTTTGCCGTTTTTAGCTTTATAATTCATTCTTGCGGCATTTAATTTTATTGTAATACCACGTTCACGCTCTATATCCATACTGTCAAGGAGCTGCTCCTGCATATCACGTTCGGCGATTGTACCTGTTTTTTCAAGCAATCTGTCTGCCAAAGTGGATTTTCCATGATCAATATGTGCAATTATGCAAAAATTTCTTACATTCTCTATATATTTCATACTTTTAGTTTATTACAGACAAAGTTCTTTGCAAATATATTTAATTTAGATAATCGTATGCTATAATTTATATAGCAACAATATAAAAAAGAAATACAAATAAGCAAGACCATTGACGAACTTATTTAAAAATTTTTAATGAAACGACAGAGAAAGCCCGT
>CAJONH010000208.1 GCA_905235825.1 Candidatus Gastranaerophilales bacterium | reverse complement strand
TGTTGAACCTGTTCCTGTTGTTGAACCTGTTCCTGTTGTCGAACCTGTTCCTGTTGTCGAGCCTGTTCCTGTTGTCGAGCCTGTTCCTGTTGTCGAACCTGTTCCTGTTGTTGAACCGCCACCCAGTACGGAACCGGTATCAATTGTTGAACCTGTTCCTGTTGTCGAGCCTGCTCCTGCTGTCGAGCCTGCTCCTGCTGTCGAACCTGTTCCTGCTGTCGTACCGCCGCCGTTAATTACATCATCAGTTTTAATTCCGTCATCATCATCTTTACTTCTATTTCTATGCCCAAGAAATGCACCTATGGCACCAAGACCTATCATTCCTAAGAGCATATTTACTTCTTGCTGTTCTTCTTTTTTCTTTTTAAGCTGAAATGGGGTTAATGAACCATAAGATGCAGTTGAGCCTGTCTTTGCAGTTGAGCCTGTTACATTTGCAGAACCCGATTTTGCTGCAGACGTTGATTCTGGAGCATCATCCGACATTCTGACAAAATTTTCACCAATGTCATCTACTCCATACCCACTTCCAAATAAACTTCCGGAAGCAGCTGTTACTGTTTCATCAGTATACTCGGTAACTATATTATCAACTTCGGGTGCAAGTTTCTCAAGTGCACCTGCTTCATCAACTTCCTCTGATCCAGCCTCTTTACCCTGTAATTTTCCTAATTCTGTTTGTGAAAAATTAAACAGGTTATTGAGCTTCATATCATCACTCATTTGTTACACTCCTATTTTTTATACTACAATTCTGTTTTATCGACTAAAATAACAAAAACTTTAGAAAAAATTTTTTGTTCTTTTACATTACTTAATATAAATTGTTCTAAATTTATATGCAGTAAATGTTTGGGAAAAATAGTCAGGCTTCATTCCTGCTTTTATCTTTAAGGATGCCAAAAAATCTTTCTTTTCGGGAATTTGTTCCCAAACAACAGGTAAATATATAGACCTGAACTTACCGTCTTGTATAATTAATCCGTCTTCAAAAGGAACAATTTTATTAAGTAAATCTTCTTCATCTTTAAATTCAATTGGAACGGGAGTCGAAAGTAATGAAACAGACAGTGATAAATCTTTTACTTCATCTTTTGTAACAGGACTAAACCTTGGGTCTTTAAAAGCCGCATCTGAGGCATGATGAACGATGTCAATAATAAGCGGTTGATATGCACTCATTGAACCTATACATCCACGAAGTCTTCCGTTTTTTTCAAGAGTTACAAAACAAGCCCCGTATTCGTCCAAAACCTGCGGATATCTGTGCTGGGACGGTTTCCTGTCAAAACTTGATTCTATAACGGTTTTTGCTAAATCTAAAATAAAATTGCCATAGTATTCTTTTATATAATTATTTTTTTCACCTTCATATAAAAACCATGTTCCGTAACCTACAACACTTGACACATCTTTTGTTACAAATGCAGAGTTAATCATATCAACTCTAATCATAGAAAAATTGTTTTGTTTCGCAAAATTACAAAGTCCTATTATACCCATAATACCGCAGGCTTGCTCTCTCGTTACACCGTTAAAATCAGCTTTTTCTATCATTTGAGCGGTTACTAAATCGAGTTTTTTTGCTTCTTCATCATCAAGAAAATGACTTAAATCGGAAGAAATAACAAAACCGTTCTGCTTGTCAGCCCAGTAATCCTGTATTATTTTTGTAATTAAATCAGTAGACTGATTTGCAATTAAAATAGGAATAATTTTAACATTTCCTATAACCGATTGAATTATCGGAACTTGAATTTCTATTGAATGTTCCGGAGCAAGTGCCTCATCCTGATAGGCTGCTCCGTATTTTTCAATCAACTCTTTCGTTATTTCGGTATTGATTTCAATATTGCCGAGCGGAGTTTCCCACTCATCATAAGATGTAACTCCGATTCCGTCAAACCACTTTTTGTGAGCAGGCCCTAATATAAATATATTTTTTATGTCTTTATCAAGCTGGTTTATTCCTTCATAAGCCAGTCTTCCCGAATATATTAACCCTGCATGCGGCACTATGACTGCACGTGCTTTGTAATCTGAATTGTTGTAATTATCATTTTGGAATGACAAAATTTGTGCGGATAATTCAGCCGGATTTCCGCTGTAAAATGCATTTGCTACCGATGGTTTCTTTATCTTTTTCATAATTTTGTATTATAATATATTTTATGAAATTTAAAATGCATTTTTTAGATGATAAAATACAATGTTTGATTTGTCCCCGTAAATGTATTTTGAAAGAAGGACAAAGAGGTTTTTGCCACGTAAGAATTAATTTAAACGGTGATTTGGTATTGGAAACGTACGGTAAAAACACAGGGCTTTCCATTGACCCGATTGAGAAAAAACCTTTATATCACTTTTATCCCGCTTCGAAAGTTCTATCCTTTGGAACTTTTGGCTGTAATATGGGGTGTTTATTCTGCCAAAATTTTCACATGAGTAAATACAGAGGCGATATTTCCATATCCCAAAAAGCATCACCCGAAGATATTGTCCGAATTGCAAAACAATATAACTGTAAAAGTGTTGCTTTTACTTATAATGACCCTGATGTATTTTTTGAATATGCTATTGATACGGCAAAATTATGCCGTCAGGAAGGAATAAAAACGGTTGCGGTTACGGCAGGATACATAAATGAAGAACCTCGAAAAGAATTTTATAAATATATGGATGCCGCAAATATTGATTTAAAAGGATTCAGTGAAGAATTCTACAGAAAAAACTGCCTTGCTCATCTTGAACCCGTTTTAAATACAATAAAATATACGGTAAATGAAACACCCTGCCACATAGAACTCACAACTCTTTTAATAGAAGGCGAAAATGACTCTGAAACAATGCTTCAAAATGAATGCGAATGGATTATAAATAATATAGGGGACAATATTCCCCTGCATTTTAGCGGATTTTATCCAAGATATAAATTTAATGACAGAAAATCTACAACACTGCAAACCCTTCTAAAAGCAAGAGAAATTGCTCTTAATTTTGGTATAAAATATGTATATACGGGTAATTTTGAAACACCGGAAACTTCTTCCACATATTGCTCAAATTGCGGTAAAATAATAATTAAAAGAAACGGCTACAATATAACAGAATACAATATTTCAGGCAATAAATGCAGTTTTTGCGGTAAAGAATGCGACGGAGAATTTTAATTTATTTTCCGTTTTTAACTATTTTATACAAAACATTTAATCTTGAACCAAACTCAATATCATAAGCATTATACACTGCCATATCTTTTAGAAATTTCATAATTTCTCTTATATGCTGCGGTACGTGATTTAAACTTCTTTCATAGAAATCGGCTTCAATATCAAAAATAAGTTTATTTACTCCCAAATCACGTGCAAGAATAAATAAATCCAATGGTTCTTTTTTATTATCGTTTATCCCTTGTATAATATTATATTTTAATACTACGTTCTTTTTTGCAGGCATCTGGTACGTTAAATATCGTTTTATGTTATTTATTGCTATGTCAAATTTATTAATCCGCTTTATTCTGTGATAAATATACTGGCATCCTGCATCCATTGAAATTATAACTTTTGTTGTATCTTTTCCTATACCCTGAGCTATAGAGTCGCAAAATCTTTGTGCCGATGTGTTTACTTCTATATTTTTAAAATCATTGTTTAAAAAATAAAACATTATTTTATCAAATTCGGGATGCACACAAGCATCTCCGCATTCAAATATAATTTTTGTCTGTTTTGTTATTAAGTTTCTGTCCTTTAAATCTTTTACGGCAGGAAATACATCATAATGTCCGGCTTGAATTAAATCTTCTATCTTTGGATATTTACAATAATTACAATTAACATAACAAAAATGCCAGTTTCCTATATATAAATTTTGAATTGGCGGTTGATTTTTTCTGTTTTGCGAGTATTCTATAAATTTACAATTTCTACAGTTTTCCGGAGGATTTTCTTCTATTTCCTGCCTTTTTTTTTCCGTTTTATCAATATCAAACCAAATTCCGTCAAGATTTTCATCAGATATTCCGCAATCATAATAAGGACAAAACTTTACTCTGTTTTTACAGTCAAAGAATAAAGAACTTTTAATATGCTTACAAACACTGCAATCTGCTTTTTTATGAAATTTATCTAAAAAATCCGATAATATTTGTACCAAAATAAAAATCCTTACTTACTTTTTATCTAATCCGGTTTCGCACTTGCCGCCGTGTCAACCCCGCCGGCAATGTACTTACTTTTTAAAGTCGCTGCTCTCAAAAATTCACTCACTCCTCATTTCATTCGGCTTATCGTGAATTTTTGTTCGGACGTTCTTTCCCTGTCTGCCTTTAAATTATATGCACGTTCATAAAGCTCACAGCTGTCTATTTTATATTGTTTATAACAATCATATACAAAATCAAAAATTACATAAATATATTGAGGTATATTGTTTCTTCGAGCTTTAAACCAATTATCTTCAATATCAAATGCAATATGTTTTATGCCGACTTCATGTGTCTTTTGAAGCCAGTTTTTTACTTCTTTTAAACTGTCATTAACTCCCGGAATTAATACATATTTGGTTCTTATTAATCCGTTTTTTGCTTTTGCGTATTTTTTAAGATTTTCCCAAACTTTATCATAGCATTCAACTTGTTTTATTTCTTCATATACCTTTTTAGAACTTGAATCAACAGAAGTGATAAGGGTGATTTTCCCCATTCTTAATCCTTTTTCAATTGCAGGAGAATATTTTATTCCGTCAGAGTGTATTCTTATATTATAAACATCATAGTCTAACAGTAAATGAACAAGCTCCTCAAATTCTTTAAGAATAGTCGGTTCTCCCCCTCCAAAAGTAATGGTTGCTTTTTTTGAAAGTATTCCCTTGTCAATCATATCCTTCATTACAGGATATATGTTATATGTTTTGTTTGCATTAAAAAACTTTTTATCTTTTTCTGTATAACAATATATACAATTGCAGTTACAATGAGTAAAATGACCTATTAAAACTTCATCAATATAATTATCCTCATTCCACTCCTGTTCTTTTAAATAATAACATCCTTCGC
>CAJONH010000207.1 GCA_905235825.1 Candidatus Gastranaerophilales bacterium | reverse complement strand
TCCCTGTTTCAAAATTGCTTATTGTTGAAGGAATAACCGAAGAAATTCTTTTGCCTGTATTTGCCGATAAATTAAATAAAAATTTCAATAAAAACGGAATTTATATTTTAGGAGCAGGCGGGAAAAGTAAGAGTCCGGCATTATATATGCAATTAAAAAACAGACTGAAAATTCCCATAGTTTTATTGTTTGATGAGGATGCAGAAGAAATATGCATTGATTTAAAGAATAGTTTATTAGAAAAAGATAAGTATATTCTAATTGAGCATGGCGAATTTGAAGATATTTTAAATGTAAATCTTATAAAAAGGGCATTAAACAGAGAATATATGCCTGCAAGTCCTTTGAATATAAATGATTTACGACTGTCAGACAAAATGTGTAATAATATAGAAAATTTTTACAGAACAAGACATTTAGGGGAGTTTAAAAAGTCAAAGTTGGCTAAAATAATAGCATCAAACATCAAATATGAAACTGATATTACAGATGATATAAAAAATTTAATATCTTGTGTAATATAATTGCCAAAAACCTAAAAGAAGTGATATTATTAACAATATATTGTGAAGGAGAAATTATGAAAAAGATAATTATTTATTCGATTTTAGTTTTTATATTTATGTTCTATACAACGGGAGCTGAAGCTGTTCAAGTAAATACGGGCAGTGCTTCTGCCGTAAAATCTGCGGGAAATACATCTGAGATTACCGTTTATGAAACTTCACAAATTAAGATATTCAAAAAGGCTAATAAGTTTGGAGTTTGGGATAAAAAAAATAAACAATATATTGTGAAGCCTGTTTTGGATGGTATTTCTAAATTTGCTAAAAATAATGATTTCGAGTATAAAATAAAATCTGACGAAATGATAGGTTATATGAACCTTGTAACAAAAGATACTTTTTTATCTAATTTTGATGATATCTACATCATTGACAATAAATATTTAAAAGTCAGAAAAAATGAAAAATTCGGTATAACCGACAAGAAGGGGAAAGTTATAATTCCGGCTGAATATGAAAGAGTTTGTGTTACTCAATATGACGGAACCGAATATTTTATCGGTAAATCTGAAAAAAAATATAATGTTTTTTATAACGACGGAAGAATTGTATCAGGAAGTGATTTCCGTTCAATTGATAAAACAACATACGGATCTTCTGTTGTAAGAAATTTAAATCCTGCATTAAAAGAATATAGAGAAACCTTGAAAGATGTACAGGCAGGTGTTGAAACAGCTTATATTACAGAAACGGTTGTACTTGATACTGAAATTCAAGAACTTCCTATTCCTACAATGGCAAGAAATACTGAAACAGGCGATGTTCAACCGAAAATATATAAAAAATCATCGATTGTATCAACTAACTATTCTCCTGAAATGGATTCGGTTATAGAGGTTGCAAAATATCCTATTCCTACAATGGTTAGAAAAATTACGGTTAAAACTCCCGATTACAGTCCTATTCCAAAAGAAAAGAATAAAGAACAAAATCAAAATATTGCTAAAGAAACATACAAAGATAATGATGCTTTAGAAGTGATTACTTTAAATAAAAAGTCGTATTATATAGTTAGTCATAACGGAAAGTTGGGACTGCAAACAAGAAAAGGTAAAGAGTTAATACCGCCTCAGTATAAAATGTTGAAAATAAAAAAAGTTAACTCTAACGAAATAATTGCAGCCGTTAATGATAATGGTGCAAAGTTATATAATGCAAAAGGCGATGTTATGGCAAAAAGATATCAGGGAAAGATTAATGTATATACACCGATGAGAAAATATGAATATAACAATCTTGATAATATTTATATGGTTTCATTTAATAATAAGAAGATTGGGGAAGTTGAAGTTTTTGATGACGGAACTTATGAATATAAACGTTATGGCTTTAACATTTCCAATATGAAAAAAGCTAATGAAATATTTGCTGCTCTTATATCTGCTGAGCAAAAATAATTACAAAAAAAAAAGCTGATTTAATTAATTTTAAATCAGCTTTTTTTTTGCCCGAAATATAGTAAAAGTTATAAAAAATATATTTTGTACTGGCAAAAAAATATTTTACGTTTTTTGTTAGAAAGTATAACCTAATATGAAAGCCGAATTTTGAAAATACAGACTGCCAGCACGAATTTATTGAATATTATTCCTATACGAACAAATGTTAATAATAACAGAAACATTTCATTTGATTTTAATAACGGATTAAATAGTGATATTATAAGTTTTTCCTCTAAAAAATATGATTCCGACAGTATAAAAAATCCGACAAACCATTGTGCTTATTGCGGATGTAAAGTTTATACCGAAAAACAGCTTGAAAGTATAGCAAAAGAAATGCTCCAGCTTAAATCGGAAAGATTGCAGGGAAAAATTAAAAGTATTCTTGAAAAACTTGACGGAGCGAAGTATTCGGAAGAAATTGAACTGGCTAAACGTATGGAGAATAGTGAAGAAATAGAATTTTTCAAAAAATTTCTTGATATTTCGATTAAAAAAACTTTTTTGAAAGGTGATGCAATTCTTGAACAAATGTATCCGCAAATGTCAGAGGATGAGTTAACGCTTTTAACAAAAAATATGCATCCTCTATTGAGAACGATTGACCATGTTTCGCCTCAAAACAAAAAAGAAGAAAATACCCATGCCGATATTAATCTTGTTGAAGCATGCTACTGTTGCAATCACGATTTAAAGAAAGGTATGTCGTTTAGTGAATTTCACGCAATGTTTCCATCTATAGAACGCAATATGCCAAAGGATAAATTTCAATATGCAGCTGCAGGAGTTTTAGCAAACAGTCAGTCCGGTGTAAATCAGCGTTTATCTGCTGATAATATTTTAAAATCATTTCAGCGTTTATTATTACAAAGAGAAGCTGCCGTGAACAATCTTAAATCTATTGATTACAGAATTGACGGATTAAAAGCACAAATTGACGATTCTATAGAAAATATAAGAAAGGATATTCAGAGGAAAAGAAATGAAATTTCCGAATTAGAAGAAAAGTTAATTGTATTAAGTCAAGATTCTGAATTTTGTGCATTGCAAACAAGAGAGTATCTTATGAATTTTCTTGTTAATACCGAAACTGCCATTAGTGCATTAAGAGAAAGGCGGCAAAACACAAGCATTGCCATTAATCAAATTAGAAATCCGCAAAAAAATCACAAAAAGAATAAATCTCAACAAAAAAGTGAACAGGAAAATACCGAACAAAAAATTGCGGAATTAAAACAAATACTTGAAAATTTATCATTAAGTATAAAGACACAAGAGGATAATCGTTCTGATATTTTATCTCGACTTGAAAAACTCAATTCGGAATTTCCTCCGATGGAAAAAATGCAGACTGAAAAACAAAAATTAGAAGCTGTTTTATCTGTTTTTTCATCTTTAAAAAGAGAACGTAAAAATTTAGAAGAAAAAGAAAAACTAAAAAATGAAATCAATTCAGAATTAAAAATCCAGGAAACTGAAATGATTAATGTTTTAAGGAAAAAAATCAGTTCTTATGAAGTGCAGGTATGTGAATATGATGAAGTTGAAGCTATAAAAGAATTAAATTTATTAAATGAGAAAATAAAACGAATATCAAAAAAAGAAAATGATTTAAAAATACCTCGTCAAATAAAATCATTAGAAGCTGAAATATCAATTCTCGAACAAACAATAAGTGATTTAACAAGACAAAAAAATCAAAAATTTCAGTTTATTCTTGTAAAAAATTAAAAAGGGCTGTCTAAAAAATCTGATTTTTGACAAATAAGGGATTCTTCGCCCTAAAATGCTGCCGGTTCAGAATGACTGCTGCAATTGAATTTTAGACAATACGTCATCCTGAGGCTGCAAGCCGAAGGAACTCAAAAATCAGACTTTCTAGACAGCCCTTTTTTGTATATATTAGAAATTATTCTTCAACAGCTTCTTCTGTTTCTTCTGAAGTTTCTTCTGAAGTTTCTTCTGTTTCAAAGTCATCTTCATCAACAGCATATTCTTCTTCTTCACGAATTTCTTCAGCTATTTCATCAACTTGTTCATCAGCTTGTTCATCAGCTTCCTCGTTGTCTTCTTCAACTTCTTCCTGACGGGAAGGCTGAGGAGCATATTCCATTTTAGCTGCTTGAGATTCACTCTTAATATCTATTTTCCAGCCTGTTAATTTATGTGCAAGTCTTACATTTTGACCGTCACGACCTATTGCAAGGCTTAGTTGGTCATCAGGAACTATAACAAATGCTTCTTTAGAATATTCATCATCTGCTAATATATCAACAGAAACAATTCTTGCGGGAGAAAGGGCATTAACTATATATTCTACGGGATTATCGGAATATTTAATAATATCAATTTTTTCATTTTTTAGTTCGCCGATAATTGTCTGTATTCTGCTTCCTCTTGGACCTACGCAAGCACCGATGGAATCAACTTCGGGGTCATTGCTTGTAACTGCAATTTTAGTTCTGTAGCCTGCTTCTCTTGATATAGATTTAATTTCTACAATTCCGTCTTCAATTTCGGGAACTTCGAGTTCAAACAGTTCTCTTACTATTTCGGCGTGAGCGTGAGAAACAATAACCTGAGGAAGTCTTGAAGTTTCTTTTACGTTTAATACAAAAACTCTTATTCTTGTACCCGGTTTATAATATTCACCCGGTATTTGTTCTTTTGGCGGCATAATTGCATCAGTTTTTCCGATATTAACAATTACGTTGCGATGCTCCATTCTTTGAATAATACCTGTGGTTAAAGTACCTTTCTTTTCAAGAAATTCATTTAATACCAAATTTCTTTCGGCTTCACGAATTCTCTGCGTAATAACCTGTTTAGCACTTTGAGCGGCAATTCTTCCGAAGTTTTCGGGAGTAACTTCTATTTTAACTTCATCTTCCAATTCAACTTCATCATCTATTTCTTTTGCATCTTCAAGCGATATTTCCAAATCAGGGTCTTGAACTTCTTCAACAACAAGTTTTGTTCTGAAAACACCTATTTCACCCGACTGTTCATCTAAAATTGCTTCCGCATTCGGAACTTCTTTTTGTTTTATATGTTTTTTATAAGCAGTAACCATTGCATCGCATAATGAAGCAATAATAACATCCTTAGTTATTCCTTTTTCTCTTTCCAGTTCTTCACAAGCCTCGAACAATTCTTTTCCTATTTTTATCATTTTACCTTCTCCTATATTTCGCTTGTATATAATTTTGCTGATACAATATTATCTTTTTTTATTACAAATTCTTTTTTATCTTTATATGTATATATGGTCAAGCCTTCATTTTCGTCAAAGTCGACTATTTTTGCGACAAATTGTTTTTCTCCCGATTCATCAATACTTTCTTTCAGTTTAATATTTATATCTCTGCCTTTAAAAATCAAATATTCTTTATCGGATTTAATTTTTCGTTCTAACCCCGGAGAACTTACTTCAAGATTATATTTAAAAGGAATAAGTTCCTCTAAAAAATCGGATAAACTTCTTGATACATGCTCACAATCATCGAGATTAACTTCTCTTTCTTGAGAATAAATAAAAATACGAAGAAACCATTTGTGATTTTCTTTAACAAGCTCGGTTTCAACGGGAATAAGACCAAATCTCATAAGTGTATTATCTATTAACGGAGTAAGTTTTTCCATAAGCTCACGTTTATTAACATATTCAAAAGAAGTATTTTCATCAGGCTGAATTTTATGATTTTTATCCTTTTTCAAAATTAACCTCCTTTTAAATAAAAAAGAAACGGTTTTCCGTTTCTCTAATCAACATATTATTATATTAACATAAGATAATTTTTTTTAAAGTAAAGATTTATTTCATTTTTTTATATTTAATCTATATACAATTTACACTTTCAAAAAGGAATATATTCATGAATGAAAAATACTTTAAAAAAGCTGAAATTTATGATTTAATCTTTATGTAAGGATTAAATTATGATTAAAATACTTAAGTCGGAAGATAACAAACAACTTAACAGATTAAGTATAAGTGAAGCTGTATCAGGTTCATGGTTCAGTCTTATTTCTCCTAATGAAGAAGAAATAAAACAAGTATCGTTAGTATTAGGGCTTGATGAAGATTTCCTGTTGAATTCTTTGGACTTGGATGAAAGATCCCGTATTGAAATAGAAGACGGAAATATCCTTATAATTACAAATCTGCCTATTATGACCGAAGACGGATGTTTTGATACATTGCCTCTGGGTATTATTTACACTCCGACTTCAATTATTACCGTTTGTTCAAAAGATAATAATATTTTATCCTCTTTTAATGAAAATACGGCTTATTCGTTTGATACAAGAAATAAAACGGAATTTATGCTTAAAATTTTATACAGAAGTGTTAAATTCTATTTAAAATATTTGGATATTATTAACAGAACTTCGGAAAATATTGAAGAAGAACTTCAAAAGGCTACGAATAACAAAGCATTATTTCAATTAATGGAAATACAGAAAACTCTTGTATATTTTTCAACAGCACTAAAAGATAATGATATAGTTTTGCAAAAACTTCTCAGAATGGCTAATTCGGCATCAACAAAATATATAAAAAATACGGAAGAAGATATTGATTTATTGGAAGATGTTATTATTGATACAAAACAGGCTATTGAAATGGTTGATATGCACAGAATGATTCTTGAAGCAATGATGGAGGGTTTTGCTTCAATAATTAATAATAACTTAAACCAGATAATGAAGTTTTTGGCGGCAATTACGATTATTATGTCCATACCTACAATGATTGGCGGTTTATGGGGAATGAATGTTCGTGTGCCTTATGGGGATGATGTAAACGGATTTATTATTGTCGTTGCTTTTTCTGTTGTACTTTCTTGTGCTGCAGTTTTCTATTTCAGAAAAAAAGGGATGTTTTAAGGGGATAGGCAGGTAAAAATTGAATAACGGTTCTATATTAATTATTTCTGACGATTTGGAAACGGGCAGATTAATTTCAGAAAAGGTTAAATTATTAAGGAATTATGACAATATTCAAACAGTTACTTATATTGAAGCTATTTCCGTCTTAAATTCAACACAGCCTTTTTTAATAATGGTATACGGTTCAAATGAAGATTCTATTGCAATTGTAAAAGAAATAAGAACATTAACTAATTTGGATAAAGTTCCGATTATTCTTGTAACTGATTCTTTTGATGAAGATTTATTGCTTTGTGCTTTTGATAACGGTATTGATGATTTCTTCTTCCTTGATGATGCCGATTCAATTATATTAATGAGAATATTTTTAACAATACGGAAATCAATGCTGTATAAACAAATTGATATTAAAAATGATATTCTTGTAACGGCAGGAATTGTAGATAAAACCTCAGGAATTTATACGGAAGAAAAAGCACCACTGGCATTAAAAAATTTCTTTAGCAAAAGTATTGAAGAAAATATGGGAAATACCGTATTTATGTGCATAAAGCCCGTTGCAATATTCCGAAAAAAACTTAATATTCATAATATTGCAGGCATAATAAAAACAGTACCGAGAGGCGATGATGTTGTTGCTTTTGGTAAAAATTCCACATTTTATCTTATACTGTATAATACGGGAATAAACGGTGCTAAAAGTGTTTTTTCAAGAATAAAACAGCTTCTTGAAAAAAAATGCAATATATATGCTGCCGCCGCAGAAATAACGGCATCGTTTGAAGAAATGGAGCCTGTTCTTTCTCAAAGTTTGAACGAACAAATTTCTTCAAATATTGATTTTAATTATCTTTATAATTTAGCTCTGTCGGAAAAAGCTGAAATTATTGATATTCATGACGAAAACGGGAAAAAATTCAAAGATTTCAAAAAAGAATTTTATTCGGCTTTTGAAAAAATTGTTACCCCAGTATTTTATCAAATGAAAATAACTGCTTCAAATAAGTTTAAAAAATCGAAAGTAAATTTTGATATAACGGAAACCGAAAGTGTTTTTACAATTACAAAAGACAATTTAGAAAGTAAACTTTTAATTACATATCCTTCATATATGAAAGTATTAATTGA
The DNA here is from genome assembly GCA_905235825.1 of Candidatus Gastranaerophilales bacterium. Taxonomy (GTDB): domain Bacteria; phylum Cyanobacteriota; class Vampirovibrionia; order Gastranaerophilales; family Gastranaerophilaceae; genus Avigastranaerophilus. The sequence continues at coordinate 5,464 of CAJONH010000207.1, read as the reverse complement.
TATAAAACACACCGTAAATGAAGAAAAAACAAAATCAAGAAGACTTTCTTTTGATTTTGAAGATTTTTCATCCGAAAAATTATTATCAATTATACAAGATGTATTGAAAGAATTTGAAGTAAAACTGAATAAAAAAAGAACAGAGAATTAAAGTGATTTCAAACAAAAATAAAAAATTATTAATATCCTCGTCCGCTAAAAAGACAATAAGAGAATCGGCGGCATTAGCACAAAGTCTTGATTTGGGTATGGAAATAAGCAGAATACCTTTATATAAAACACCTGATATGAGCGTTCAGGATACGATTGATATTTTAAAAGACGATTTAACGGGGTTTAATAACAGAATAACAATGCACGCAATGTTTTCAGATGTAAATATATCAAGTGCCGATTACGAATTAAAAGCAATTTCACAAAAAAGATTTATACAATCATTTGAAGTAGGAAAAGCAATAGGAGCAGATACTGTTTTGTTTCATACAGGCTATAAAGGAACAAAGCATGCGGGGTCAATATATCAATTTAAGAAAAAGTTTATAGAATTTTGGCTGGATTTTATAACTGATTTTGAAAAAGCCGGTATTACAGCAGTAATTGAAAACGTATTTGAATGTGAGCCTGATTTTTGTCTTGATTTATATGAAAATATACCTTCCGAAAATTTTAAACTTGCACTTGATACGGGGCATGTAAATTTATATGCAAAAGGAACGAAAGTTGTTGATTGGATAACACAATACGGTTCAAAATTACACCACATGCATATTCATAATAATTTCGGGGAAAATGACGACCATTCAAATTTGCTAAACGGTACACTTGATTTTAGAGAAATTTTTGACAGGCTGTATGAGGAAGGAATAAGTCCTTCTATGGTGCTTGAAATGTATTCGGAGGAGGATATTTTAAAATCGGTTGATTATTTAAACTATTTTCAAAATATAGAATAGTTATAACAATCAAAAATTAAATTTCTTTTTAAAAGAAATTTTTATTCCGAATATTGTAATAATTTTTCTTTTTATTCCAAGATTATAATTGTTTTTAGCTGAAAAAATCCATTCAATAAATATTCTGAGAGCAGATTTATTTTTGTCTTTATAATCTAAACGAACGATAAATTTACCTTTATTATTTTCAATAAAGTCACTCTTTCTGTTTATTTCTGCAAGTGTTTTTGAAATAGAATGCATATCATCCCATACAAATTCACAAACAGCATAATCGTCAGCGAGATGTTTTATTATTTCAGGATTATTTATCACAATATCGTCTTCATAGTAATTATCCAAATGTACAGCCCACTGCATATCTATGAGCAGTAATTTTTTATCTTTTGTATAAATAAGATTTCGGGGAGTCAAATCTCTATGCGATATTTTTAAATCAATTAAAGTTTTTGCAATATTTTCAAGCTCTTTTTTAATTATATCTTTATCTTCTTCTGTCAATTTATTTTCTTCAATTAATTTATCAAGCGGAATGCCTTCCGTAAATTCAAGAACTATATTTTTTATATCTCCGTTCAATTTATAAAAATACGGCTTTAAAAAATTTCTGTTATTTTTTTCATATAAAAGTTTTGTTATTTGAAATTCATTTTTGCAGATACTGCCAAGACCGCCTGTTTTAATGAATACTTTTTTATCATTCAAATACCCCGAATAGTACGCACATCCTGATGCCCCTCTATTTGCAATATTAAAAGGTTTTATATTTTTTATTAAATAATCCTTTTCAAGTCTTTCAATATCTTCTTCAATATTTAAATTTAATTCGTTGTAATAAACACTCAAATCATCAGGTTTTATAAAATAATAGCCGTTTTTCCTCATAAATTTTTTAAGAAGTTCAAAATAATATTCAAATTGTAATGTTTTACATTCGGGAATTTTAGTATTATCAGTATTAATTTCATTAAATAATTTTTCGGCTTTTATATAATAAGACGGTTTAACTTTCTCTTTATGAATCAGACAATGATATATAAATTCAAAGAATGCATCTTCTTTATTTAATTCATAAATTCCGTTATTATTGATTTTATTTTTCAGTATATTCCGCTGCCATGCGACATCATAATAATTTTTTCTGTTGTCCCAAACATCAAGGTATACATTATTATTTCCTATTTTAGTTAAATAATGAGGTCTGTATTCATTAACTTCAGGAATGCCGTTAATTATGAAGCATAAATTATCATAATCATTAGTAAAAATGTCAATATCAATATACGGCATTCCTTTTTTATATTCGTCAAGTCCTCTTAAAACCACATAATTGCTGCATGCATTTAATGTATAAAATAATTCTTCAAGAGAACTCCAGCCGTTTGTTCCCGTTAAATCCCTTTCAATATGTTTTATTTCTCCTGTCCATTTTTCAGGAGCAGATTTAAGATAATCTTCATAATTCTTTCCCAAAAGAAGGGTTATATCGTGATTGGTTTCTTCGGGCGTATTTGATGTATGTATTTTATGACCGCCTTTTGTCATACTTCTATAAAGCTGTTTTAAATCGAAAATTTTTGTATTTACGTATTCATGCCCTCTTGAAGTTTCTCTAAAATCATATACGGGATTTTCATCAATAACTGTTACAATCAAAAAACGGCCCGTTCCGCATTCCTTTTCTTTACTTGAACCGGAATCCAGTTTTACTCCGTAAAACCTTGTAAAATTTTTTGCAACCTTTTCTTTGTTCCATGCTACATCTATACATTCAAGAATTTTTAATTTTTTATTAATATCCTCTAAAATTTCTTTTTCTTCATATCTTGCACTACTCCATAGAATTATAATGTATAGTTCTTTCGATATTTTAATCATATTTAATCTTCATCATATACTTTCACAATTTTTACAACATGTTCTTCTCCATGATTATTTATAAGAGCTTTGCATTTATGCAATCCGTCTATGATAACATTATATTTATCAGCTGCAATAGCTTCTTTTTTTATATCATAATCAATTTCGTTAATGCATTCTAATTTTTCAAAAGAGGAAGACGCTTTTATTCTTGCCCATTTGCCGTTAATATTTTCTCTTAAATCGCCGAGTCTGATATCTGTAAGTTCAAATCTGCTTCCTTTTCCGCAGCATTCTGCCGGAATTTTTACTCCGTATTTATCTATAAATATATCTCTTGCTTTAAAATATTCAAGAAATGATAATATTTGTTTGTTTTGTTCTTTTATATCATCAAGCCTTTTATATTTTTTTATTGCAGAAGAAAATTTTAAGCCTAAAATTCTTATGATTTTTTGATTTGTTTCATAATTTTTTGTAATTGAAAAAATATTTTCAAACGGTTTCCTCTTATCTTCAAAATCGCTGTTAGGATTTATTTTTTTGTATATCCTCATATCATTAAGTTCGATTTTTTCAAATTCTTTTTTTCCGCTGGAAAGACAGTGAAGATGCAATATACCGGAATTTGATATTTTGTAATTGTTTTTTGCATTGTCAAATAACCAGTCGTCACCGCTGAAAATTTTGAGTTTTTCAGGGATAGGAGTATATTTTTCTTTTTTGAAAAACATTGCACAGCCCCAGCATAAACATCTTTCCGAGATTTTATTAAATTCAAGTTGTGTATTCATGGGATAATTTTCAAAACCTTCGGGCGGCATCGGTTTAATTGTATCAAGCCCTAAAAAATCAGTATCGGGATTGTTTTTTAAAAAATTAAAAACCTGTTCAAGAAAATTTTCCGGAAATATAAGGTCGTCGTTTACCAAACCTATATAATCATATTTAGCTTCTTTGACACCTAAATTCCATGCCGGATTTACATACATATTCTTTTTGGGAGTAATCAATCTTACTTTATCGGATTTAAAATCAATACCTTTTAACGAATTATCAATAACAATAATTTCTCCTGCAAAGTTGTTGTGAACAAGCTGTTTTAAAAGCATCATAAGAACGGTTTTATTTATTTGAAGTGTAGGTATGACTATTGAAAACATAAAAATTTCTTTACTCCTATATAATTCTTTTATTTTTTATCAAATATAATGTTAAAACTAAAAAAAAATCTATAAATTAAGTTTAAATTAAAAAAAATAAAATGCAAACTAATTTTTTAAAATATAAAATAGTTTACACTTTATTTTAATAACTGCAAATTTCTTTTTAATATAAGTAATAAGAGGTATCTTATGAACTATAAAAAGGCTCTTGGGAACAGAATACGAGAATTGAGAAAACATAATAATTTAAGTCAGGAAAAACTAGCAGAACTTGTAGATTTAGAACCTCCTTCCATTTGCAATATTGAAAACGGGAAAAATTATCCTACGCTTTTAAATTTAGAAAAAATAATTAAAATTTTAAATGTTTCATTCATTGATGTATTTAATTTTGGTCAAGCACATGAAAAGGACTATATGCTTGAAAAAATAAATATAATGTTAAAAAATAATCCTTCAAAAATATATGATGTTTATAAAATAGTAAAGGCTTTAATTGAATAATTTTTTTATATTTTCAGATACTTTATAAGAGTCTTTTATTTTACGAATAGTTTTTTGTTTTGTTGAAATATCAATATGACAGTTATTTGATTGAAGATAATTTAAACATTTTTCGGGATATTTTCCCATAATTGTTGCAATTGCCCATGCTACACCCATTTGAGAATAATAATCATCGGTATTAAGAGCATCCAATACCTCAATAACTCTGTCAACATAATCATCATTTAAATAATGTGAAAGCAGCAACACTGAAACTATACGGCTTTCAAATTCTTTTTTGGAGGATTTGTATTTCATAATAAAATCCCATACCGTTTCAGGATATTTACGTGCGATTTTAAAATTTTGGCATAAAGAATCATTAACTGCCCAGTCATCAACATAAGGAATAAACTGACGAAAATATTTTAAAACTGTTTCTATATCATCTTTTATATAACCTATTAAAAATGCGTGCAATAATTTTAATTCAAAATCTTCCGACGATTTATTTTCTATTAATTCATTATAATCATCTTTTGCAAGTTTTTTGGCAAACTTACGCAATTCGGGAATTGAAATACCGAAGGAGGTACGCTTTATTTTTTTTAATTCTTCTTTTATTTCTTTTAATTTCATATAATATTATTATAACTTGCTCAAATATATTAGAAATCTAATCCAGATATTTCTATCGATTATTACTAAAATGTTACAAATTAATTCATAAATAGTATTTTCCAAATTTGGTTACAAAGCATACGTGATAAGCATTTACGTGCATGTCGTTTTGTCTTTCCTTCTTGTAATTTTTTTAAATAATAATTACTTCCTATAGGGTCGTATTTCGATTGACATATCGATATAGAGTAAATAACTGAATTTAATCTTCTATCTCCTCGGTGATTATTCCTATGTCCTTGTTTTAGTCCACTTTCATTTCTTACGGGAGCTACTCCGCTATAGCTTGCAAATTGTGATTTGCTCATTTTCTTTCCT
>CAJONH010000206.1 GCA_905235825.1 Candidatus Gastranaerophilales bacterium | reverse complement strand
TAGAATTATTATCTATTGATGGTTTAAAACTCTCGCAGTTATTCATAAGAAAATATTAACATTAAAACAATTTAAAGAAAAAGTATCAAGGACTTTGAGAGTAAATTAGAACAGTTCAAGAAATTTTAGGACATTCAAGTGTTGTGGTAACTCAAAGATATACACATACTACACCTCAATACAAAAAAAGTGCTGTCGAATTATTAAGTGATTATTGTTAGTATTTCACTTCTGTTATTTAGATTTTTCTAATACATCATTCTATGCACACCATTTATATAATTAATTGGCATTTTTTGTTTAATTATAGGTGATTTCTGTATTTTATATAAATTTATTGTATCGGAAGTTGGATTTATTGGCATATATGTTGTAGATGTATATAAAGAAGAATTTGCTTGTACAGAATAATATATTGCAAATGCTTCAAGAGCAACTAAACCAAATATAGCAATAATTTCACAAGTAGTTTTTAATTTGGAAGGTATATTGTGTTCTTTACAGTATTTTGAAACATTTTCTACTGTTTGCTTTATTAAAGATTTATCCTTTAATAGTCCAATATCATCATTTGAAAATCCAGGAGATGTTTTAGGTAATGACTTATATGCAGGATTACTTTCAATTATTGTTTTTAATGAATTAATATTGTATTCATTAGATAATAAATAATCAGAATAATAATTTAATGTTGCTACCAAATCAGAATTTTCCAACCTTAAATTTGGATTCTGTTTTGTAAATGCAGTCCATAATGTAGTTTGTAAAGCAGTACTATATAGTTCTTCATTAATAGAATCTTTTTTATCTTGATGAATAGTAGCAGAAGCAATTAAAGTTGCAATAGCTTGAGGTGACGAAGTTTTATATTTATCGTTAATATATATACATATTTGACCTTCATTTATGAGTGTTACAGATAAAAAATCAGCATAATTTTTATTAATCTTACTCAAATCATAGAAACTTACTTTAATTGGCTTTCCTGTTATATTATTTCCTTGAATGTAATTGTAAAAAATCGGGCCGACAATTGTGTTTTCTAATATATTAATAGCTTTATTAATATCTATTGATTCGTTTTTTATAAGATTTCCATTTTTATCATATTTTGAAAATATTTCAATTATTTCAGTATATCCTTTATTTATTGCATATTGTTCAGCAGTAATTCCGACCCAAGTTCTATCTCTATCTGAACCTGCTTGCAATAATTTCTCTACTGCGTATGAATTTCGTTTCATTGTAGCAAAAATCAATGGTTGAAGTAATTTTGTTGAAGGATTAGGATCTGCCCCCTTTTTTAATAGCAGGTCTAAAATTTCATTTTCTTTTTTATCTATTGCCATTCCAATTATTGGTGTTCCCCACATTAAATATTGTATTTTATCCACACCGTTAGGATTTGCACCTGCATCCAAATATATAGCAACTTTATTTATATCACCATTCTTTATTGCTCTACTTAACATTTTAGTAGTTGGCTTTTTGTTAGACCTTGTACTTGCAAATACAGGTATAGTATTAATTAATAATATACATAACAGAATAAAACAGGATATAAGTTTTTTCATAATTTACTCCTAATGTGAATGATTATAACACAAATGCAAATTACTTTATGTTCATTTAATATCATATAATATCAGTTATAAAGGTCGGGAAAAAGTCGGGCAAAATTAAAAATCGGGAAATTTTGGCATAAAAAAAGAGTTTTAGAAAACCTCAAAACCCTTGTCTTTATTATCTCTTAAAAACTCCTCAGGTAAGACTCGAACTTACAACCCTTCGGTTAACAGCCGAATGCTCTGCCATTGAGCTACTGAGGAATAACTCTACTTATATATTATCAAAAAAAAATATATTGTAAAGTAGTTTAATCATTAAAAATTTGTTTTATTTCATTTATTTAAATAATAATTCGGTTTAATAAGGCTTTTATGTTACACTATACTTATAGTTACATTAGAATTGTTAAAGAATATAAAATGCAGAAAGTTACTGTAATTATACCTGTTTTTAATGAAAAAGATACAATACTCCAAATTTTGGAAAAGGTTGAAAAGTCAAAATTTGCAGGTCTTGAAAAAGAAATTATTATTACTGATGATTTCTCTATTGACGGTACTCGTGATATTTTAAACAGTATAAAAAATAAATATAAAATTTTGTTCCATGAAAAAAATAAAGGAAAAGGTGCTGCAATAAGAACTGCAATAAAAGAAGCTAAAGGTGATTTTATTGTTATTCAGGATGCTGATTTGGAATATCTTCCCGATGATTATAATAATCTGCTTCCTCTTTTAATTAACAATGACGCTGATGTTGTTTATGGTTCAAGATTTTTAAATAAAAACAACAGTAAAAATTTTATTTTTAAAAATAAAATTGCAAACCTTTTTCTGACTTTTCTTACTAATATTCTTTACGGATGTAAAATAACGGATATGGAAACTTGCTATAAAGCATTTAAACGAGAAATACTTCAATCTATTACAATAAAATCAAATCGTTTTGATTTTGAACCTGAGATTACGGCTAAAATATTGAAAAAGAAAGCAAAACTTAAAGAACTTCCGATATCATACAATGGCAGAGGGCATGAAGACGGTAAAAAAATCAACTGGAAAGACGGTATTTGTGCTGTTTGGACTTTGATTAAATATAGATTTACTGATTAATTTTTTATCTTTTAAAGTGTTAATTCTCAAAAAAAGCGGAATTTCAACAACTCCGCAAAAATACTACGTAAATATAGATTTTAATTTAAATTATTAATTTGCATAAGAATAACCGCATCTGTTAGGACCGCATACATTGCATCTTGAGCCTGCACTTGTACTACAGCAAATGTTACCACAGGCATGACCTGCCTCACATGACCAATCATAGTAACCACGATTACTATACCAGTTCGGTTCATAAAAATATCCGCTCCGACCGTTATCACAAGCCACATACCAATATGTTGATGATAGTTCTATGATATTTTTGGTTATAAATTCTTCATATAATTCTGTTATTTCTTCATTAGTCAAATTTAATATTATTTTATTTTCCATTAATTATCCCCCCTTCTGATTTATTAAATTAAAATCAAATTACCAAGTTTTTTTTCAAAAATGCTGCCCAATAGTTTAAAACCTGAATTTGGAGTAAATGTCATTTCCTCAAAATATAAATGATTTTTGAACAACATCCAGTCAATACGGACGAATATAAAATTTTTCGCAAGTTCTGTAGATAATTGAAATGCTTGTTCTATAAACTTGTCAGCCTCAGTATTAATTTTTTTGTCTGCCTTTGATAAACAATCATCAACAATTTCAAAATTTTTATCATATAAACTTATAGCATCTTCAAGCCAAGGATAATTTTTAACAATTAATTCAGGCATTCCGTTAAAACAAAATATACTTATTTCATAATTTTTTTCATTTATATTATTTCGCATTAACGGTTCAATTAGAATTTGTGGTTTTATATTATAATACTGCATTTCAAATCCGCACCAAAAGCTGTAGTCTTGTTCAAGCCAGCCTGTCATGTTTCTTTTTACTATATCGAACAATCGTTTGTTTTGTAAAAACGCTCCTTTGTCTTTTATTATAAATTGCCATTTGCATCCGTGATTACATTTGATTACAAAGGAATTGGGGAGTTTATCAAAATCTATTTGGTCAAAGTAAGTTGTTACATCTTGTTTTGGTTGACTAAAGTCAACCCTGCTGATGTTATAAAGATTCTTCACCACTGAATTGACATTGGGTTCAGAATGACTCAGCGTATTAAAGTCTGTAATTGTTTCGTCATACTGAGGTAAACAACTATTTTGTGCCG
>CAJONH010000205.1 GCA_905235825.1 Candidatus Gastranaerophilales bacterium | reverse complement strand
CAAGTGTTCACTTCGGGCATTCACATTATCGAACTCGTGCCCTCGAAATGTTGTTGGGCAACTCCGTTCTACGGAAATTCCGCTCCCTATTTTTTCAGCTGCATAATCCCGAACTAAAACTTTATCGGTACATTTTCTTTTTAAATCTGTTGCATCGTAAAGTTTCAGCCACTGAATTTTTTCATTAAACGTTTTACATCTTTTCTTATCAATAATCCACGATTTATTTTTAAAATCATACTTTAACTGCAGTTTCTCGCCCGTATTAAGATAAAACAGCTTTGCTAAATACTTAGTGTATTCATTCTCATCCAAGTTTTTGAGAAAATAGTAATCATAAGGCGGTTCGCCTATTCTATCTTTATGTAAAAAATTTAATATACTTTTCATCTATATTAATTAAACTTTTTCAGTATCACAACTTGCCCATAAGGAATTAAAATTAAGACAATCATAACAGAAGTTTTTTGGGCTGTATAAAATTATCGTCAGCATTTGCCAGTGCAATCGGATTTTCTTTATACAATAATAATAATTCATTTTTTACGTCAAAATGATTTTTTATTTTATTTCCATGTAATATTATTTCTTTTTCTTTTTCGCTTATCTCAAAATTTGGAAACGGCAGTAAACAAACGGGATTAATTAAATTTTTTTCAATATCCTCTTTATTTAGTATATTATTTAACTCCAATGCCGATTTTAATTCCATGCCTGCCGCTTCAATTCGCTTGAGGCTGTACATAACCGCTCCCCTATGTAATGCATCGCCGATATCATTTACGATTGTTCTTATGTATGTTCCTTTTGAACATGCTATATCAAGTTCCAGTTTTTGATTTTGCTCATCAAAAGAAACTATCGTGTTTTTATAAACCGTTATAAGTCGTGAGGGTATATCATCAGGAATTTTACCTTTTCTTGCAAGTTCATACAGCCTTTTTCCGTTATAATGCACAGCGGAATATGCAGGCGGAATTTGTTTTATTTCTCCCGTAAAAATCGACAGAATTTTTTTTATATCATCTGACGAAACTGTAGGAGCATTTACAATTTCAACATGTCCTTCAATATCGTAAGTATCTGATTTTTTTCCAAACTCTAAGCCTGCAATATATCTTTTATCCGACGGTAAATAGTCAATTAATAAAGTTGCTTTCCCTATTGCAACGGGAAGTACTCCCGATGCCAGAGGGTCAAGCGTTCCTGCATGACCTATTCTTTTTATCCCCGTTATTTTTCTTAAAGCCGATACAACTCCGTGAGAAGTCATGCCGGAGGGTTTATTTATATTCAAAAAACCGAACATGTCTGTATATATCCTGTATTACTTTATTTTTTATTCTTTATAATATTTTTTTACGTAATCATTAACGAGTTTTGTCCCCAGATTTCCTGCCGTACGATTTTGTTCTTGTGCTAAAAATTTAAATTTTTCAAAAATTTCGTTGTCTACAAGTAATGTTAATCTTTTTTTTGTATCTGCCATAAAATTTTTCCTTGTAAAAAATATTACTTTATTATAAATTTATTCTATTTTATTTGACTTTTCAATTCTATTTTATTATATTTAATTACATAAAGTAGAACTAAATATAACAGGAAACAATTATGGAAACCGAAACAAATTTGGCAGAACTGACTAAAGATATTTCTCATAAATTAATGAATGCTAAATATTTAACTGATATATTAGCTGATATTGCTGACGGGGACGGAAAACTAAATGTAATATTAAAACAATTAGCAGAAAACATCAATTCTGCATTTGAAGAAACAGAAGAATGCAGACACAAAATTTATATAAATGAATAAATTAGAAAAATTTATATTTCGCCTTTGGAAATTTTATTTATCAGTGCAGTTACATTTGCACCACGTTCAAGTGAATCATCGGGAATAAAACGAAGCTCCGGTGTTAAACGCAAGCGAATTCGTTTTCCTACCTCATATCTTATTTTTGAGGTATTTTCGGTTATTGCGTTAATCGTAGTTTTCTTTTCTTCCTCGGATGCAAAAACAGAATAATAAACTTTTGCGAATGAATTATCATGTGCTATTTCAATATCCGTAATTGAAACAATTCCATGTATGCGTGAATCCTTCAATTCTTTTTGAATTATATCCGCAATTTCTTTCATTAATGTTTTTCTTACTCGTTCATTTCTAAGCGACATAATAACCTCTAAAGACTATACCAGTACTTGTCTTTCAATTTCCTCTGTTGTAGTAACTTTAATAATATCTCCTTCTTTAATATCATTAAATTTATCAAAAGAGATACCGCATTCAAAGCCCTGTGCAACTTCCTTTACGTCATCCTTAAATCTTTTTAACTGGTCGATTTGACCTTTAAAGATTTCAATACCGTTTCTTTCAACAACGGCGGTTTTATTTCTTACGATTTTACCTTCAGTAACATAACAGCCTGCGATTTTTGTTGTTTTACCAACGGTAAATACCTGCCTTACCTCAGCCTTACCAAGACTTACTTCTTTTATTTCAGGCTGTAACAGATTGAGCATTGTTTGTTCAAGGTCTTCCAATACCTGATAAATAATATTATATTTTTTTATTGTTACACCGTGTTTTTCTGCCGCCGCCTGTGCATTTGCATCTTCACGAACGGTAAAACCTAAGATAATCGCATTACTTGCACTTGCAAGCATAACATCGGCTTCCGATATATCACCGACACCAACGTGAACAATTTTGGTAATAATTTCTTTTGACTCGAGCTGAGATACACCTTGCGAAACAGCCTCAGCCGCACCGTGTGTATTTGCTTTGATAATCAAATTTAAATGTTTAATATTATCATCCTCACCGCCTATATGCTCATTTCTTATATGAGCGGGACGCATGCTGTCAAGTCTTGAAGTTCTTTCTTTTTCTTTTCTTTCAAGCCAAATTTCTCTCATGACTTTTTCATTTTCAACAGCTTCAAACGTATCGCCCGCCTGCGGAACCTCCGTTAAACCAAGAATTTCAACGGGAGTAGAAGGGCCTGCTTCTTTAATTCTTTCACCTGAATCGGATAACAAAGCTCTTACTTTACCGCATACATTACCGACTACAAAGCAATCTCCCGTATGCAGCGTGCCGTTTTGAACAAGAAGTGTAGCAACGGGACCTTTTCCCTTATCGAGTTTAGCCTCAATAATTACACCTGATGCCATTGCACTCTTATTTGCACGAAGATTTTGAACTTCCGCCAATAAAAGAATATATTCAAGAAGTTCATCAATACCTTTGCCCTGAAGTGCACTAACTTTAACGCAAACCGTTTCACCGCCCCATTCTTCGGGAACCAAACCGTATTCGGTTAATTGCTGCATGATTTTATCTGGGTCGGCACTCGGTTTATCTATTTTATTAACAGCCACAATAATGGGAACTTCAGCGGCCTTTGCGTGGTTAATAGCCTCTATGGTTTGCGGCATGATACCGTCATCGGCAGCAACAACCAAAATTGCAATATCGGTAGCCTTTGCACCTCTTGCCCTCATTTCAGTAAATGCTTCGTGACCCGGAGTATCAATAAATACGATTTTTTTATTTTTATCATCTTCCAAATATACGGTATAAGCACCTATTGATTGCGTAATTCCGCCAACTTCGGTTGCAACAATTTTGTGTTTTGAAGCTCTTATGGAATCCAATAGAGTTGTTTTTCCGTGGTCAACGTGTCCCATTATGCTGACAACGGGAGCTCTGGTTTCAAGTAAAGACTCATCAACCTCTTTTATTTTCTTTTCCTTTTCTTCTTTTTTAAGTTCTTCTTCTATATAAGCATTTAAATCCTCATCAAGTACTTCAAGCTCAAAACTTTCACAAATCTTCTTTTGAGTTTCAATTGAAATTACTTCGTTTACGGTTGTTAAAATTCCCTGCATCATAAGATATTTAACTATTTCGGAAGGAGCCTTGCCTATTTTATCGGCAAGTTCACCGACTGTAATCGGTGTATTAATAACCACCTGTTTTATTTCTTCTCCCTCACCTATTTCTTTAGCTTTTTTCTTATGCTTTTGAGTCTGAGTTTTTTCAAGACTTATTAATTCTTGTTCTTCTTCTTTATTTTTATACTGTTTTTTCTTATCTTTAGTATTTTTCTTTTTAAATGCAGCATTTTGACCTGATTTTCCGTCATATATTTCCTGTGATATTATATGATGCTGTAAGGGTTTTTTAGGAAGTGCCGTTCTTTCCAAGCGTTCAGATCTTTCCCCCCTTTCACGTTCGGGTCTTTCAGGTCTGTCGGAACGTTCTTGACGCTGTTCTTTTCCTGCTTCTGCTTTTTTAGGGAAAGGTCTTTGTCTGTCGCCAAACGGTCTTTGTTTGTCAAATTCCTTACGTGCATCATTTCCTTTTGATACCGTTCTCAAAGACTGCTGAGCCTTGTCATTTTCTTTTTTTAAAGTTTTTTCTTTTTCGGCACGCTGCTTACTTGCTAAGATTTCCTGTCTTCTTTTTTGACTGTTTTTGTTATTATATTCCAGTAATGAGCGATATCCCGATGCTTGTATACTTTCTTTTGACTGCTCTTTAACAGGTTCTTTTTCCGGTTCATTTTGAGGTTCGGACTTTTGTTCTTCCTGTTTTATTTCTTCTTTAACATCTTCTTTTTGTTCGATTTTTGGTTGTTTTACAACGGGTTTTTCTTCAGGTTTTTGGGGTTCTTTTAATACTTTAGGTTCTTCTGCTTTTTCTTCTTCTGCGGGAACATGTGCCGGTTTTGCCTTTTTTATAATAAATGCCTTTGGTTTTTTCGCACCGTCACTACCGCTCTTTTTAGTGAAAGCCGCTTTTATTTTATCTATCTGTGCGGGAGATAAATTGCTTGAATGTGATTTTACCGTAATCTCTAATTTTTTATCAAGATACTCAATAAAATCTTTATTACTCATCCCGTATTCTTTTGCAAGTTCGTATACTCTTTTACTTTCTATTGTCATTTAATTTTATCCGTTTTTAATACAACCATAATATAGTTGTATCACAATTTAGTTTTTAAGTACAGTACGTAGCATATCATTAATATTTTCGCTTGTTTTAGCCTTTAGCATACGTATACTTTTTTTATTTTTTAAAAATTTTTCTATACATTCATAATTTCTGCATATATATATCGACCGTCCGATTACGGAATTATCAGTATTTATAACTGCTTCTCCTGTTTTATAATCTCTTGTTATTTTTATCAATTCATCTTTTCTCTTGTATTGACGGCAGATACAGCACAATCTTAAAAATTTTCTGTCTTCTTTCAAATTCGCAATACCTCTTTTGTTGAATTTATAATATTTTCATAAGTTTCTTTGTTACAAATTGTTTCCAGATATTCTTCCAAATCTTTCTTAGCAAAATTCATTGTTGAAGCTGTCTTTGTTATTATTAAATTTGTATCGTCTTCGGTCGCAAAATAGTCATCCTCCTCAATTGATGAATTTATTTCAGTTTTTCTGACAGCAAGAGTATATGAAAACTTATCTTCCAATTCTATTGAGTTTCTTGTTCCCAGCCTTTTTTCGGAAGTTTCATAAAGTAATTCGGCTAAATCTTCATCAACAAGCGATAAAAATGCTTGCAGGTCATAGTATTGAAACCCGTTATAATATTCGAGGACATAAAAATCATCGCCTTGAACTTTTATCTTCATGCCTATTATTCCCGAATACGTGCCTTCAAATTTTGCAATATCGTCAAGTAAAGGAAAAAGTGCATTTTTCAATATGCTTTGAATTAATTTTTCGGTAATTTTTTCTGACGGTGCCGTTATCTGCGTAAAATTTTTTCCGTCCTTTCTTTCAACCGAAATCAAAGGTACCGCATTATATCCGTCAGTAAGAAAATATATATAAATCAAACTTGCATCAAGATAATTTTCTATTACAATTTTTTCGTTGGGATTTTCAAATATTTCCTGCAATGCCAATCTCGCCTTGCGGTAACTTCTGTATACATTACAATTTCTTTCCGCAAGTGTAAAATCATTCATAATAACAATTGGAAATTTTGCCCGCCTTATATAATCCGCTGCTATATTTTCACGGTCAAAAATACCAAAACGGGGAGTATTTATTTTTAACTTGTACATTACTTTTTTTGCTATACTGTTAAAAAAAGTAACCCTTGCCGCTTCTGAAAAAGGTGCTGCAATAGGAAATCCTTCTTTATTGAATAAATCGGCTATGCCGTTAATAATAGCCAAACTGGACGTTACTACCGTAAATTCTATTTGATTATACTTAACAAAATCACAAATAGCTTGAATATCATTTTCTTTTATATCCACGGGAGTATACGAATTATCACTGCATTCGATATCCGTTGTAATATATATGTCATGCTCATTACGCTGCATTTTTAAGTATTTTGCCAATAAAAGAGCATTTAAATCCGAACCTGCAATTAATATTTTCATTTGTTATGTTAAATCTTCCCGTAATTTCTTTGCACCTTTTAAATATACATGTTTTATTTCATTTTGTGCAAGATTTGTATTCAGAATAATAATAATTCTTAAACATTTTTCCAGAGAATTTTTTATTTTTAACTCCTGATTGCACATCATAGGAACATTTTTCCATTCCAAAAATTCTTCTCTTGCTATTTTTGCAGGATATACACAGTCTAAATCATCGGTCATTGTGAAGATTACATGTGATATATCGGCTTCATCATAATTATTTCTTTTTTTTATCTCGGAAATAAGTTCAATAACAGCCTCTCTCAATGAGTCAATTGTATTTTCATCAACGGTTATAGCACCTCTTATGCCTCTTTGATTCATTTTATTCTCCAAATATTGTTTCTTTGTTTATTTTAGCACCGTTTGCGAAATCATAAGCATTCATTATAGCTTTATTTTCGGGTTTTACTTTTGTAATTAAAATACAGCCTTCCCCTGCTGCAATTTCAATTCCGTTTTTGGTTACATTTATGACGGAAGCACATTTTTTACCCGATTTTGCAGTATTAATAAGCCTTGTTTCCATAATTTTTAATATTTTTCCGTTACAAACAGTATATGCACAGGGAAAATCAACCATTGACCTTACCTGATTATGTATACATTCGGCACTTTTATTCCAATCAATTAGTCCGTCTTCTTTTGTAAATTTCTTAGCGATTGTAACTCCTTCACAAGACTGCTTTTTAGGTCTTAAATTACCTTGATATAAGCCTTTAAGCGTTGTACAAATGAGTTTTGGAGCTTTACTGCAAATAACTTCTTTAAGTTCGATATCGGTCATATTTTCTCCGATTGAAATTTCTTCGGTTTCACAAATATCGCCCGCATCAAGTTCAAGAACCGTCAGCATTGTAGTTATGCCTGTTTTTTTATCTCCGTTATAAATACATCTTTGAATGGGATTTGCCCCTCTGTATTTAGGAAGCAAAGAAGCGTGAAGATTTATTGTTGAAAATTTCGGTATATCCAAAACTTCCTGAGATAAAATCTGACCAAAAGCAAATGTAACAAAAAAATCGGGAGCCAAATCTTTTAAAGTTTGTATTAATTCCCTATCTTTGCTTATTTTTTCGGTTTGAAAAACTTTTATATTATTTCCCGCCGCAAACACCTTAACAGGGGGCGGAGTCAGTTTATTCCCTCTGCCTTTCGGTCTATCCGGCTGAGTTACAACGGCAATTACATTTATATCTCTTTCTTTATACAGTTCTTCCAGACTTTTTACCGCAATTTCAGGCGTTGCCATGTAAATTATATTAATCAATTACTGCTTCTCCTCTTGTTTTTGAAGCCGTTTTTGTATTTCTTCTTCCAATTCCGGTTCATCAATCAAATAATCGGCACTGACCGGCGGCAATCCTTTCTCCTGCAATATTTTATCAGCTTCAAATCTGTTTCTGCAATGGTCTACAAATAATATTCCGTCAAGATGGTCAAATTCATGCTGAATGCATCTTGCAAGCAGCGTTCCTTCATCCGCTTCAATAACAAAAGGTCTGCCTTTTTCATTCAAGGCTTTTACCTTAACATACTTATAACGTCTGACATTTGTATATGCTTCGGGAAAACTTAAACAGCCTTCATAAGAATTTACGGCACCTTCTTTCTTTATAATTTTGGGATTTATAAACGTTATCGGGTGCATTGTTTTTTTATCAACACCGACATCAACAACAAAGACTCTTACATTTTCCCCTACCTGCGGAGCCGCAAGCCCCACTCCGTTAGCGGCATACATTGTATCATATAAATCTTCAACCAAAATTTGAATTTTTTTAGATATTTTATGAACTTCTTTTGACTTTTCTCTTAACGAGGGAGTACCGTATTTGACTATTTTTCTTACGGTCATTCTTCACTTTTCCTTTCATACTTCGCATATATGTTTAATATTATCATAACAGATGATAAAACAACTGCGTACAAAAAATATTTAATTGTATCGGTAGCGGCAATTAAAGTTGCAGCTGCACCCATTATAACAGAAAAAGCAACTAACACCAAAACAGCTTTATTTTGAGATAAACCGAATTTCAATAACTTATGATGTATATGCTCCGCATCCGCAACAAAAGGAGATATACCTTTCATTATTCGTCGTACTGAAGAAAATACTATATCAATAATAGGAAGTGCAAGCACCAATAAAGGAACATACATAGTTATTCCATCAGTTTTCATCTGATACATAACAGAAAGAGTTGCAAGCAAAAATCCTGCATATAAAGCACCTGAATCTCCCATAAATATTTTAGCCGGATGAAAATTATATGCCAGAAATCCAAGCATGGAACCGACTAAAATGAATGCAATCAAAGCACTGACCGTATCCCCCCTGACAAGGGAAATAAGTCCAAGCGTTACGGAACTTACGGCTATAACCGAACCGGCAAGCCCGTCAACTCCGTCAATAAAATTAACGGCATTGCTTATTCCGGTAATCCACGCAACAGTTCCCAGATAAGATATAATCGGCGGTAAATTTATAATTCCTATAAACGGCAAATATAGCAATGATATTTTAACACCAAGACAAAATACAATTGAAGCTATTGTTATTTGAACCACAAATTTAAATTTTGCATTCAAACCGTATATATCATCAATTAATCCGAGCAGAAACATTAAAGAACTGCCTAATAATAAACCTGAAAGCAATTTTCTATGCGGATAGTGGCTGACAAGTATTACGGAAAGTAAAGTCAATACAGTGCATAGCCATATAGCAGTACCTCCTAACCTTGATACCGGATGTGAATGAATTTTTCTTTCTCCCGGTAAATCCATTAGTCCGTTTTTTTCCGAAAAAGCTATTACAAGGGGAACTATAAATAATCCTAAAATAAAAGATATTATTGTTCCTAAAATATTTGCTTCCGATAGCTGCAATACCATAATCAGTCCTTTTTTCTATCTGCCGAATTTTATACCTGCAAGTTGCATTTTATCACAATATAATTCTTCCATACAATAAACGAAAGATTGCATTTACTTTTTTGAATATAGAACAAGCAGGGCATGTTGCAACACCGGATTAAAATTCAATTGTTTGAATTATGGAACTTTTTAAATAATAATGATAAAATTGCTACGCTAGGAGATTTTTATGAGTGATATAGAAAAGAAAAAACAAGAGCTTTATTCGGAAATCAATCCTGATTGGGAAAATCACCCAAATACAATTGAGTATAGAAGATTAATGCAGGAAATAGAAGATTTTAAACAAAAAATTATGCAGTTAATGGAGCAAAAAGGCTTCACCGAAGATGAAAAAGAATCTATTATGCAGATAATAGAATTTCATTCAATGATGAAAGAATCCGTAAAAAAACCATTAATTAGAGTTACGGAAAAAGATAATTTGGAAGAAATTGAAAATGTAGTAATTGATAACGGTAAAAAAATTGCAGATAATATGCTCAAAGTTTTAGAACAAAAAATGAAACAAATTATGGATAAAAGAAGATGAAAAAATGTTTAGTAGTATTTCCACCCCAATGGTCGCCATTTTCTCCGCATCTTGCCCCCGTTTCAATTGCAGCAAGCATAAGAAAATCAGGACACAGGTGTGATGTAAAAGACTTTAATATAGAATTTTACAGAGAAGTTTTAACAAAAAAATTTCTCACAGAAGTTGTGGATAGACAGTTAAAAAATCTGCCTGCTTTAAAAGAAGAACTCAAAAAGATTATTATTCCCGGAAAAAATCCTGAAGACTACTCCGTTGAAGAAGCAATAAAAACAAAAAAGGGACTTTTTCTTGAAGATTTAAGTAAAAATAAAATAGATTTCATAAAAACAATTATTAACGAAATAGATTTATCCGTTAAATTTTTAACCGATAAATCTGATTTTTACAATTTTGACATAATCTCCAGTGCCATTGTTATTATTGATAAAGCTCTTGAAATTGTTTCAATGGATGAATTTCCTCAAAAATTTTCTTTATATAATTTTGAAAATCGCTATATAAAATGCGATTGGGAAAATATTTTGAAATATTGCAGTCAAGATAACATTTTTAGCCGTTTTTATACAAAAAAATTAAATTCGGTTATAAGCGAAAGATACGATTATATAGGTATTTCATTAAGTTCTGCAAGCCAATTCTTTTCTGCCTTAACTTTTGCCTATATGCTGAAAAAACAAGTAAAAAATACCAAAATATGTATAGGTGGAAATTATATATCAAGAATTACCGATGCAATTAAAAACAATCCCGATTTCTTTAAATATTTTGCGGATTACGTTATATATGAAGAAGGGGAACTTGCTTCCTGCCAGCTGCTTGAATATTTGGAAGGCAATAGAAATATAGAAAATGTTTCAAGCATTATATATCTTAATGAAGCAGGAAACGTAATCAAAAACGAAAAACAAGAGCCTGCAAAATTGTCAGAACTTGCAATGGCTGATTTAGAGGGTTTTGATTTAGATGATTATTTTCTCCCCGAAATAATTATGCCCGTTCAATTGAGCAGAGGCTGCTACTGGAAACAGTGTTCCTTCTGCGACCAT
>CAJONH010000204.1 GCA_905235825.1 Candidatus Gastranaerophilales bacterium | reverse complement strand
TTAACGGTAATTGCCCCATTAAATTTGCCGTTAAAATAAATAAAAATAATGACGCAACAATAGGAACATGATTATTACCGTTTTTAACTTCTTTAAGACTGCCTATAAAGAATTTTAATATACTCTCAGCAAGTGCCTGCGCTTTTTTCGGAATAATTTCCAAATTTCTTGTTATAATAAACGAAATTATAATAACAACCGCCATACTGAACCACATAGTTATTAATGTGTCCCAGTGAACGTGTAAATTACCTAAATACCCGACCCAATGTTCGCCCATAAATTTATCCTTAAGAATAAATTTATATTATCATATAAAGTGCAAAAAGAAAACACATTATATTATTTTTATTTATTTTCATAATCGGCAATATTCAATTTTTGCACCGCATTATAATACGTAGAATACGGCAATAAAAATTAATCAGCGAGTTTTAACATACTTAATATAATTACCGTAATTTGTTTTCATTTCATATATACTGTCGTGAGAAAATTTTTCAAGCATATTATCCGCAATAACAATTGCAGACATAGCTTCTGCAACAACAGCACAGGCAGAAACAGCACAGGTATCCGAACGTTCAAAATGAGCTTGAACTGAAATTTTTTTATCTATTGCTATTGAATTTAACGGTTTTCTCATCGTTGGAATTGCTTTCATTGATGCTGTAATAACTATATCTTCACCGTTTGACATGCCTGCTTCTATACCGCCTGCATTATTTGTTTTTCTTATATATTTTTCATTTTCGATAAAAATTTCATCGTGTGTTTTACTTCCTTTTATGTCCGCAGCTTTTACACCAAGACCTATTTCAACTGATTTTACAGCTTGAATACTCATAACGGCCTGAGCAAGCTGACCATCCAATTTTCTATCCCAATGAACATGTGAGCCTAATCCTACGGGAACATTATGAAAAATAACTTTAAAACTGCCGCCTAAGGTATCTCCTTCTTCTTTTGCATTATCTATTTCTTTTTTCATTTTTTCATAGGCATTTTTATCAACTGTTCTTAAATCATTTTCTTCTATAATGTCTTTAAAATCGAATATATTTTCCGGTATTTGTGCTTCAATCCCGCCTATTTTATTAACAACCGAAATTCCTTCAATATCGAATTCTTTTAAAATACATTTTGCTACGGCACCAACAGCAACTCTTACTGCTGTTTCACGGGCACTCGAACGCTCCAATATATCTCTTACATCTTTTTGATTGTATTTTAATGCACCGGCTAAATCAGCATGTCCGGGACGAACATTTATAATCTTTTTTGCTTCCGTTAAACTGATATTTTCAGCTGTTTCTTCAAGTTTTTCCGTTGACATAGGTATAACCCAATTCTGCCAGTCTTTATTTTTTATTTCAAGACAAATCGGAGCACCTGTGGATTTGCCGTGTCTTACTCCCGATAGAATTTCGGCAGTATCTTTTTCTATCAACATTCTGCCGCCCCTGCCATATCCGACTTGACGACGGGATAATTCTTTATTTATAAAATCAATATCAATATTTATACCGGAAGGAACACCTTCAATTATTGCATTTAAGCATTTACCGTGTGATTCTCCCGATGTTAAAAATCTAAATATCATATTACTCCAATTATTAATATATAAAAAATTATAACACAGCCTAATTATTTGAACTTAGTTTTTGAATTAAACGTATATAAAATATTAAAAATACACAGGCTAATATTAATGCACCTATTACATCGGTAGGATTATGAACTCCCATCCATACCCTTGAAAATCCTTCAAATAATACCCAAATAAAAGACAAACCTATTAATATATATTTTAAAAATTTATTTTTGCAATATTGACACACAAAATAAACAAAAACACCAAATAAACAAGCCGTTACAAATGTATGCCGTGAAACATAACTTGAACTTGACATGTGTTCTTCAAACTGCAGTTCTATAGGCGGGCGAGGACGCTGAACTATTGTCTTTATGATACTGTTTATAAAATATGCTACAAACGGTACTGCACTGAAAAGAAATATATTTCTATACATTTTATGTAATAAAAAGTATAAATTGCCTATTGCAAGAGGAAAACACAACATTATATAAAATACCGTTCCACCTGCCGATATCGGAATTTGAGAATTTACTCCAGATAAAATTTCTTGAACATATTTTATACAGGCAATATCAACCTGCGTTATATACGGAATAAAAAGCACAATAAAAGAAAATATTAAAAAAATAATAAATAAAATCGCTGCATTTTTACAATTCATCGTATATATTTAAACCCCTTTTTTTCCAGATTTTTACAGTTATATTGATATCTCGCATCAAAAATTACATAACTGTTCATTAATGACTTCATTTTATCAATATCAGGATAGCGAAATTCATTCCATTCAGTTAATAAAAGCATTGCATCAGCCCCAATCAGTGCATCATAAGCATTTTTAGCATAGTATATTTTTCTGTCCCAAATTTTTTTAGCACTGTCAACTGCTTTTGGATCATAAGCTCTTATTATTGCTCCTTTATCTAAAAGCATATTTATAACGGTACAAGAAGGTGCTTCTCTCATATCATTTGTTTTTGGTTTAAAAGACAAGCCCCATACTGCAAATGTTTTTCCGTTTATATCACCGTCAAAATAACTTAAAATTTTATTTACAAAAAGTTCACGCTGTTTTTTATTTGTTTCTCTTACTGCTTTAATAATTGAAATATCACACCCTGATTTTTCTGCTGTATTAATCAAGGAATCAACATCTTTAGGAAAACAGCTTCCGCCGTATCCTATACCCGGATATAAAAATCTGTTGCCGATTCGACTGTCCGCAATCATACCGAGTCTTACCATATCTATATCCGCACCTGTTTTCTCACATAGATTTGCAATTTCATTAATAAATGATATTTTTGTTGCAAGAAAAGCATTTGAAGCATATTTTGTCATTTCTGCCGATTTAATATCCATTATAATAATTCTGTCTGCTAATCTCATAAACGGAGAATATATTTCTTTCATTATTTCCGTCGCTTTAAGTGAATTTGAACCTATTATAACTCTATCAGGAGAAAGAAAATCATCAACTGCCGCACCTTGTTTTAAAAATTCAGGATTTGAAACAATATCAAAATTATACTTTGTATTTGCTTTTATAATTTTATGAAGTTTTTCTGCCGTGCCTACAGGTACCGTTGACTTATTTACTATAACTTTGTATTCATTCATATATTTTGCAATTTCATCTGCCGCATTATATACATAAGATAAATCACAACTGCCGTCTTCTGCATGAGGTGTACCTACCGCAATAAAACACACCTGAGATTGTTCAACTGCCGATTTTAAATCCGTTGAAAAAGCTAATCTATCCTCTTTTTTATTTAAATCAACAAGCTCCTTCAATCCCGGTTCAAAAATAGGTATAATTCCCTTATTCAGCAAATTGATTTTTTCTGTATTACTATCTGTACAAATGACTTTATTACCGATATCAGCAAGACATGTACCGGCAACTAAGCCGACATATCCCGTTCCGATAACGCAAATATTCATATAACTTCTGATACCCTTCTTCTGCCAAAATCAACCAAAAAACTATTGAATTAATTCACTGCTTTTTATATTTGTATATTTCTGACTTTTATCTTTTATACTTATTTTATTTATAATATTTGAACGTTTTTTTCTGAATAACATATCAACAAATGCCTCAATACGTGTAACGAAACCCGCTTCACCCGTCTGTTCATCAATGGATAAATGCAAAATAGGTTTATTTCTTTTTCTTGCAAAACGAGCTATTCTTTCAAGCATCAAAGAATCAGGCCCGCATCCAAAGGCATTTATGGTTATAACTCCGTCTATGTTTTTATCGGAAATATAATGACCGGCTGCACCTGTTAACTCATATTCGTTAGCCCAGTACAATTTTGATTTCATTGTATTCAAACCTTCCTGCATCTGCTCAACGGTCAATGCATCTGCCGTATATACTTTCACATCAAGTTTTTCCAGCTTATCAAAAATTTTCATGCTTATTCTTTCATCATATAAATTATATGCATGAGCTATAAGTGCAATATTAATCGGATAAGATTTTTCCGAATCAGGAATAACAACTTTATTTTCAAGAGCGTACCTTAACGCTTTTTTGTATGGAAAACCGCTTCTTGTCATAACATGGTAATTGTTATAAACCTTCCATGCGGTTTTTGATGCTTTTTTAATTTTTTCCATATCAGTAATTCCAAACGGTTTTACCGCTTCTGCCAAAAATGCATATAATCCTTGATTTTTTGTTGATTTATCAAGAGTTGCATCTATAATAGTAAAATCACGTTTTATTACATTTCTTATTAAATCGGGAAGTCCTCTTATCTTTGAACAATTCTATATGTTAGGTGCTATTGATTGAATTGAAGGAACAAATATTTTATCAATTCCTTTGTCCAATAAATTCAAAATATGTCCGACATATACTTTAATCGGAAGACATGTTTCCGGTACAACAAGTGCACTTCCTGCCGACATCGTCTGTTTTGTAGTAATATCGGATAATATAATTTCTATTCCCAAATCAGAAAAAAATCCATACCAAAACGGAAAATAATTATAATACGATAATGCTCTTGGTATACCTATTTGCATTTATATTCCTCTTTAAAACATGATATTCCCCTGTATTATAACATGAACAAATATTTTTTTGCCTTTTTAATGACCTGATATACTCAAAATAAAAAAGGATTGCATTTCACAATCCTTTAAATGTTAAAGTTCTATAGTTTTATAATTTATAATTTATAATTTATGATTTATGATTAACTATGCCGGTTTTCTCATTTGTATTATTGCATTCTGCATTGACAAATTCATCATTTGATTCCAAACAACATGTCTGTGTTCAATTACTTGCGGAGGTTCTTTAAGCTCCGATAAACTTGATTGGTAATAAACTTCTTTATAATACGGATTAATTGCCATTGTTTTTGGCTTTACAGGCACCTTCTCTTTTAAATAAGCAGGTTGTTTTTCTTTTCCGTCAGTATAGTTGTTTGTCATCTTTTTATCCTCTTTTTTCGTATTATCATTTTTTAGGCTGATTATTATCAACATCAGTTTAAGTAATGCCTATTTTATCAACCGGACTTTTATTGCAGATTTTTAATATCTGACAATAAATTTTGTTTTTTTATAATATTTCTGTTCTAATTTTGCCGTACCATAGTACGCTTTGACTTTTATTCTTTCTTCGTATTCTTTTTTCTTTATTTTATTTTTATTCTCTGTATATATATAAAGTATATACGAATTAAAAAATTGATATTTTGTATATACCTTTCTTAATAAAACTTAATAATTTATATCAGGCATATTGAGAACATTAAATTCGTTCATTATAACAAAACAAGCATAAATAATTTGAATAGGTATTTATATATAATTTTACAGTAAATAACTGCAAAAACAGTCATATTGTCATTCCGAACTTGTTTCGGAATCTTAACGGCAATAGGCTGCAGAAACAAGAGCTCAGCACGACAGGCTTGTTATTTTTTTACAGTATCGTTGTATATAATTATCTTTTAATATTACTTTTTAATTTCAAATAATCTTACAATATCAATTTCTAAAGAATTAGCAATTCTGTTTAATGTTTTTAAAGTTATATTTTGTTTTCCCGCTTCAATTACTCCTATATACTTTTCATGAACACCTATTAATTCTGCAAGCTGAGCTTGTGTAAGGCTTTTTATTGCCCGCTCTACCTTTATGTTATGAGCTAATCTGCTGAGTAATTCTTTATCATCCATAACCTAATAATAGAGTATTATATATTTATATAAACAAAATAAATTACTCTATAATACAGTATTATATATTGACTTATAAAATATTACAGGTATACTTAGATAATATAAAGACAATATTAAATTCATAAATAAAAGTTTTAAATTCTATATTTACGTAGTATTGCGGGCTATCTGCCCGTTTTTTTTGGGGAAAAATCCGAACAAAAAAAGGGAAAACATAAAATTTTCCGACATTAAAATGTCAGAAAATTTTTGCTAAATAATTTTTGAACATAATATTATATAGTTTAAATATTAACAACTGGGGTCTTTCCATTGGCAGCTGCCAGAGCAAGTACTGTTGCATAAATATTGTGTATAAGCCCATCCATCGCTGTCATGACCTGCCGTCCATGCTTGACCGCTATACCGGTTAACAACATTTTCATAAACGGTTCCGACAACACTTTGACCCGATGCGGCACGAACCACGGCACGAGGATTCCAACTCGGATTGTAATCCCAGTCAATTAATATTGTACTTCCGTTATAACAGCACCAATGCGGACTGATTAAATCCGGACTTTCAATGATTTCATCATATAACTTAATAATATCACTGTATTGTAAACCTTCTATTTCATCGATATTCAATTTTTTACTCCTATATCTATTAAATTACCAAGTTCGTTTTTTGTTTTATTATTT
>CAJONH010000203.1 GCA_905235825.1 Candidatus Gastranaerophilales bacterium | reverse complement strand
TCCTGTTTTAATTTTTTCTACTTCTCTATAGTACGAGGAGCAAAGCGACGAAGTAATCCAGCTGATAAAGAAAGAACAAAATAGCCGGATTGCTTCCCACCTAAAGGGTTCGCAATGACAGTAAAATTGAACATTGACAATGAATTTTAAATTCTACATATAAAAAAGATTTGTTTCATGGATTCGTTTGCAATCCTTTTCTCCTTTACTATTGTCAAAATAGGACAATAAAGGGGGATAATTTGTTTTGGTTATCCCCCTTTTCTTTTAAGTTTGTGATATGATTGAGGTATTGAACTTTGATAATTAAATATAAACGCTCACACCTCGGTAAAAACTTTCCGATAAGGACTAACGGCGGCAACATAACTTCGACAAAACAGTCGATAGTCCACAGAAAGGGGTGATGTCGATTATGCAAGAACTCAATTTAACATTAATTATGCTATTTTTGATTTTATTCATAATAAGAAATACCCCCAACCATAACGGTTAAGGGTACTTCGACATTCAATAAGCTGAGGGCGGAAGTTGCACCTTCCGCCAGAGCGTTATATTATATATTATTACTCTTTTTCAAAATTTTTCAAGTGGTTTTTCATGTGAATGGAATAAATGTTTACATGTTTGTATTTTGGTGCAAAAATTGCACCCCTACAAACTTTTGTAAATTTTCCACTCCTTTAAACATAATTCCTTACAGAACAAACAACTTTACCAATAATGTGTATATTGTTCATATCCTCATTTTCAATGTGTTTTGGTTTATAAAAATCATTATCGGATTTTACAATTATTTCATTTAAGTTTTTACATAATCTTTTTACAAATATTTCTTCTTTGTAACAAAAAACATATATTTGATTATCTGTAATTTGTTCACTATCGAAAGACTCAATTAAAAGTTTGTCGCCGTCTTCAATAGAACCTGACATGCTGTCGCCTTTGGCAGTTATTATTGAATATTCTTTATTTGGTTTATATTTGGCAATTAAATATTTTGGTATTTTAACCATTTCAAAATTTTGCGACTGCTCAAACACTCCACCACCGCAAGAACCCATGACATCAGGATATAATTTTGCGTTAATTTCATCTTTAGAAGTTGTTTTAATCTGTTTTAAATCGTTTTTTTCTTTAAATATCGAGCCTTCACCGGTTAAAATCCATAAAAATTCTACATTATATTGTTTAGAAATTTCTAATGCTATTTCTGCAGATAATGTTTTTACTTTTCCTGATTTAATCTCAGCAAACTTTGCCGGGTATGTTCCAACAGACTTGGCAAACTCATATTCTGATATTCCCGGTTTTATTTTGTTATGTTTTAGTATGTATTCAAGTCTTTCCTTAAGTTGCATAATAATTTCTAATTTATTTAGAAAATTCTATTGACACTATTTAGAAATTTCTATATAATGTATTTGTGATTAACAAGTTATATAGGTTTAATAAAATGGTAGCACAAACAAAGAGCGAAAATGCTAATTTAAAAAGAATTGCAAAGATTATTTACATTTTGAAATTAAAAGGTTTGAGTCAGCAAAAAATAGCTGATGAACTCAATGTTACAAGGCAGGTTGTAAATAAAGTGATACACGGCAGTGCTAAAAGCAAACGTGTAGAAAACTGGTTAAAAGAAAATTTAGGAGTATAGAAAAGGAGAAAATTATGCAAAAGTATTATTTCCAATGGGGCGATGAACCACAAGGCTATGTAACGGTCTGGACTATTTACAAAGACGGTTCGTGGAAAATTCTTTCCAAAAATAAAGTAAAAAGAGAAGATACTGCAAAACTCGGCTATATATTCGATTGCCCGTTTAATTAAGGAGAGAAAAATGCTTATTGATGAAGAAGAATTTGAAAAGCGAAAAAATTATACCTCGGAAAGATTAAAAAATATACGAGAAGAATTGCGTTTTACAATTAGTGGTTTTGCAAGTGAATTTGGCTTAGAGTACAGAACTTACAAAAGTTATGAATTTGGCGAAAGACGAATACCAATAACACTTTTAAATAAAATTGCGAGAAGATTTAACGTTGATGTTAATTATTTCTTTTTTGATGATGCTCCAATGTTTATTCAAGAAACAAAAGAAAATAACAAAAAAGAAACAAGGACGGAAGATTTACTGCTAAAAGTTATAAAAGGCGATTTTGAAACATATAAATTATTAATGTCTGTATTAAAAGTCTTAGCTAAAGTACATAACTTTGATGAGGTGTAAAAATCGGCTGGATTGCTTCACCCTAAAGGGTTCGCAATGACAGCAAAGAAATAGACAGGCATATAGAAATAGAAAAGGAGAAAAATTATGCAAAATGAAAACACAGTGCAAAATCAAAATTTTGAAATAGTATCGTATCACATTAATGCGGCAACTACAATTCCAGTTAGAAAAATTGGCGAAGATTGGTGGCTTAATGTAAAACAAATTGCAGAATTTTATGGAACAAGTAGACAAAACATTGAAAAGCATATTAAAGCTATCTTTGCAGAAAAAGAACTTGATAAAGATTCAGTATGCAAATTTTGGTTGCATACTGCCGAAGACGGTAAACAATATAATACAGCTTTTTATAATATGGATATGATAATTGCAATAGGTTACAGAGTAAAATCTGATAGAGGGATAATTTTCAGACAGTGGACAACTGGACTTGTAAAACAAAAAATCACAGGTGAATGTGAACAAACATATATTCAGCCTGCACCTGCATATACCGAGTTTGAAATATTCAATTTCTTTTCTAATCTTGTATATTTGCCTATAAAAACAATTTCACAAATAACCAAAATCGGGGTATGGGTTTTCCAAAAACAGTGCAAAGCAGGAAAACTTGAAGCAAGATATGTACACATTAAAGGTGAAAATAATCATCCTCACTATGAAATAGCAGTTTCAAGCCTTGACATAGACTCAAAAAAGAAAATATTTGAACATCTTAAAACACAAAATCAGCTTTCACTTTTGATTAATAAAGCAAAAAACATTCAGCAAATGCTTTTAACAGACTCTGATGCAGCTCTCACCGATGCCAAAATGCTATTATCCAACGACTTAATTTTAACAAACGGAAAGGGCTGGAGCTATGACAAATAAACCGCTATACAAAACTCAAAAATATAAAATTGATGAAAATAACTCAATAGATGTTAACTACATAGACGGTCAACCTTGGATAAGTGCCGAGGATATGGCAAAAATGTTTGGTACTACAACAGAAGAAGTAGAAAGACTTATTAATGAAAGTTTTGAAAACTTTGAACTTGACCCCAACGCTGTTACAAGGGTTTTACCCGTAGGAGTCGGTGAAAAAATGACAAAAGAAGAAAATTCCGATGATATTTTAAGCCAAATATTAGAGAAAATGGGTTACGAGAAAATATAAAAATTATAAATCGGCTGGATTGCCGTGCTATCGCTCGCAATGACAATAAAAAGGATAAAACAAATGACAACAAAGATTTTCAAAAAATATTTTGAGGACAAAAGAAAAAAGTTTGAATATAACGACCAGTATTTAATGGCATTGAATGACGATTTCTACAACTACGAAAAAGAAATGATACAGGAAGGCTTAGAAGTTATTATCAACACCATATATAAAGCAAGGTACGACTACATTCGCTTTCTTCTTGAATGCCACGGCTTCAACGAAAAACAAATTGCTAAAGACCTTAATATATCTATGGTTATGCTTAAAATTTACATTAAAGGCAAACTTAAAAGTATTGAAGTTAACAACTGGTTGTTGGAACATATAGGGTTTTGCTTTGACTGATAATCGGCTGGATTGCCACGGGCTATCGCCCTCGCAATGACAGTTTAGAAAGTTCTCTGATGAGTCGTGGAAGATTACGACGAAACTCCTTCGGGAGTCAGAACAAAAAACAAAATCAGCCGGATTGTAATTTATATACCCCCCCTACGGCTCTGTCGAGCCACTTCCCCCGCACGGGGGGCAGATAAACAATTACAGACAATTCTATATCGCTCGCAATGACAGTAAAAAAGGATAAAATTATTAATGACTAACTCTATTGATACATTCTCATATTTATCAATTAACAAAATAGCTGAATTGACAGGTGTTTCAATCCGTACACTTCAAAAACGCTGCAAAGATAAAAAATATACCTGCCATATAACTGAATCTGTCGGACGTAACGGCAAAAAATACGAAATATTAATAGGCAGTTTAGAACAAAACCTGCAAGAAAAAATTTTTCTTAACATTCAAACTAACTATTTACCTAATCTACTACAAGAGGGTGGAAAATTTTTATTACCTTGTTTAACCAATGTACAATCGCCCTCTTTTTCTTTAGAAAATAAAAGTTTCACTTCCAATCTTAATTCCAATGGGGCTGTTATGCCTTCAAGCATTAACGGCTCTTTTCCTTCAAAAAAAGTTATACCCCAAAAGGCTAAAGATATTGCTCTTTCTAAATTCAATATTGTTGAATCGTGGCTTGATTTTAGAGCAGACAAAAAAGATAAAAAAGAAGCTGATAAACTCTTTTTACTCGCTTACAATTCTTTACCCATTTTCGCTAAACAGCACAAAATTTTAGGCAAAGTATCACTTAAAAGCATCTATAACTGGAGTAAAACTTTAAAAGACAATAACAATGATTATTACTCCTTAATCAATAACTACAAATATACCGGTTTTTACGAATTAAAAACAACTCTTACAGACGACGAAAAACAGGAATTTATTAAACTCTATTACACGGATGCACAGTTTGATTTATTAACAGCATATAAATTAATTAAGTATTATCACAATAAACAGGGATTAGAAATCAAATCAGAAGCTACTTACCGCCGTTTCGCAAATTTTATTAAAAAATCACACTACGATTTTACAATTCTTTCCCGTGAAGGCGAAAAAGCTCTTAAAGATAAAGTTGCAACATTTATTAAGCGTGATACCTCCATGCTTGAAGTGGGCGATATCTTAGTTGCAGACGGCAACAAATTAGATTTTATGATTAAAAATCCCTTTACAGGAAAGCAAGCCCGTGCAATTATGGTCGTTTTTCAAGATTGGGCAAGTCGTGATTTCCTCGGATATGAAATTATGTTCTCCGAAAACACACAGTGTATTGCTTCTGCTTTAAGAAATGCCATTATAAGACTCGGTAAAATGCCTAAATCCGTTTATATGGACAACGGCAGAGCATTTAAAAGCAGATTTTTTATCGGCAATGATAAATTTGATGAAACTGAATTCCGTGGCATATATGAACACTTAGGCATTAAAAAAGCCTTCGCTAAACCCTACAACGGCAAAAGTAAAATTATTGAACGCTCTTTCGGCTCATTCGTTAAAAGCTGTCCGCCTGCTGTTAGTTCATACATAGGTTCAAGTATCACTAAAAAACCTGCTCACTTACTAAGAAACGAAAAATTCCACAAAGAAATTCATAAAAACGACAAAGTGCCGACTCTTGAACAGGCTAAACAAATTATTGAAGCGTGGCTTGACTTCTACCGCTCTCAGCTACATCCCGTTATCAAAGACAAAACAATTGGCGAACTCTTTGAACAGGGTAAAGGCTCCGGTGTTGATATTGAACTACTCAATGAACTTATGATGGATGAAGTTATTAGAAAAATAGACAGAACAACCGTTAAACTCTTTGACCTTGAATACACCTGCAAGGAACTCTACGGAATTTCAGGCAAAGTTAAAGTTAAATACAGTTTATCTAACCTTGAAACTGTTTTAATTTACTCTTTAAAAGGCGATTTTATAGGTAAAGCCGAATTAATTAAAACCTACAACGCTATGGCAAAATACTTCGGCAATGTTATCGATATTTACAGCGTTAAACAAGCACAAAAAGCACAAAATGCACTTATTAAAAACACTATGAAGAAAACAAAACTTTTAACAGGTAACGGAAAAGTTTTTGAAAATATCCCCTGGGCACAAATTACTGATAATTCACCTGATATTAAACTCATTGAAGATAAAAAAACAGCTTCAAAACCTAAATTCGACCCGCTTGAAGGTTTCTATGAAAGAAATTCGCACTTATTAAAGAAAAAAGAAGGAGAAAACAACTATGGCAACTGAAACAATCGAAAAGTTTTATGACAAAGACCTGCAACGAAAAATTAAAGACTTAATTGACTCGGGTAAAGTTAATGCATCAACAATCGCTAAAGGGGTTAACAAAAGTTCCTCTACTTTAAGTCTTTACCTTAAAAGCAATTATGACGGGGTAATCGAAACTCTGGAAGATGATTTGAAAAAATATTTATCATTCTTCGATAAAAAAGAACAGACTATTAACAAGTCACTTAATTTCGTTGATACAAGTATTGTTAATAAACTTTTTAGTGCCGCCTCAATGTGTCAGCTTAAAGGTAAAATGGGGGTTTGCTACGGTGCTCCCGGTATAGGTAAAACGACCGCCGTTATTCAATATCAAAAAAATAATACCGGTGTTATAGTTGTTGACCCCATTGAACAAACCAGCATCAGAGCCGTTTTAGAAGAAATCGCTGACCAGTTAAAACTTCACTACGAAAACAATACCTCAGCAGGTGAATTTATTGAAATGATTTCTAAAAAACTCTACAAAAACAAACACCTTATTATTATTGACGAAGCCGAAAATTTAAAAGTGGATTCCTTCAAAATTATTAGAAAAATTTTCGATAAATCTAAAGAATTTTGCGGTATTTTATTCGTCGGTACTTATGATTTATTTGAACAGCTAAAAAGGGTAAAATGCGGGTTCCCCTACATTACAAGTCGTATCGGCTATGTCGCTCAATTAGATGCCCTCAATATTAATGATATTTCTAATTTGGTGCTTCAATATTACCCGAATTTTAACAATGACCTGATAAACAGAATCGCTAAGGTTTGCAATAATAATGCACGTGCTGTTCAAAATCTTTTAGATATCTGTTTTGACGTAACTTCAAGCAAAAATATTGATTTGAATACGGATATAGTTGAAACGGCAAGGGAGATGTTATTAATATGAAAAGCGTTCCCAA
The DNA here is from genome assembly GCA_905235825.1 of Candidatus Gastranaerophilales bacterium. Lineage (GTDB taxonomy): Bacteria > Cyanobacteriota > Vampirovibrionia > Gastranaerophilales > Gastranaerophilaceae > Avigastranaerophilus. The sequence goes on along the minus strand of CAJONH010000203.1, from coordinate 1,188 downwards.
CCAACGCCAAATGATAGGTATTTTACGTAAAAAACTTAATCTCGATGATGATACATATAGAGAATTGCTCTCTGAATACGGAGTTAACAGCAGTTTACAGCTTGAATACAATGATGCAAATTCTTTAATTGATTCATTAAGAGCAAATGCCATAAAAATGGGAGTTTATGAGCCTAAATTAAATAATTATCAAAAATATGAAAACCTGAAAAACAGACCCCGTGGTATGGCTACTCCCGCTCAATTAAGACTGATTAACGTTTTATGGAAAAATGTTTCAGTTAAAGAAACCGATGCTCAAAAAGAAATTGCTCTTAACCGCTTTATTCACAATATCACAGGTAAAAGCCACATTCACTTCCTTGAACAAGAGGATGTTAAAAAAGTAATTAAAGCTATTAAAACTATGACGGTACAAAAAAACTTGGGATATCAATAATAGAAAGGATTATAACATGGCTAAGAAAAAAGAAAGCACATTGCAATCGTGGGATGAAGTGGATAACCAATTAAGAAAACTTGGTGAACTTCAAATTAAAAAAACAAAACTTGAAGGCACATTTCAAGTTAAAATAAATGAATTAAAGGAAAGTTACGCAACTCAATGCGGGATTATTGCAGCAGAAGTAAAGCAAATAGAAACCGAAATTACAAGGTTTTGCGACAGCCGTAAAGATGAATTTTTAAATAAACGCAACAAAAAATTAAACTTCGGTGTTGTTGCTTACAGAGTATCGGAAAAAGTAATATTAGGAAGCGTTGATGCTGTTATTAAATCAATTAAAACTTTAAATCTTGAATACGTTTTACGAATAAAAGAAGAAATTGATAAAGAAAAAATTAAATCACTTGATAAGCAAACTCTTACGAAAATCGGTGTGAAAATTGAAACGAAAGATAAAATTTCAATTGAACCCGATATCGTTAAATTGGCTGCCGGTATTAATTAAGGAGGAACTATGACAATAGTAAATTGTGAAGGAATTGAACTCGATACCGTCCTCGTTAAACGTGAAGATATGCCGAATGAAATTTTTCAGGAAATATACGATTTGTGCGGAGTCGAAACAGCCGTAAATTTGTTAAATTATATGCCTGCTAATACTATAATTGTACCGGCTAGAGGTATGAGTAAAATTGTTTCTAAAATAATTCGTGAACTATATGACGGTTCAACCGCTTCATTGA
>CAJONH010000202.1 GCA_905235825.1 Candidatus Gastranaerophilales bacterium | reverse complement strand
CATACATTTTATTTCTTAGTCTGACAACAGAATTATAAAAAATTCCTAAAAAACGCAGCAGAACCATTATAGTCTTTTCATAGACAGTTAAATTTTTTTTATAGTGAAGTTTTGATATAAAAAGCCTCATATTTCACCTAGAACAGTAATCTGAAAATTAAAAATCTTTTATTTAATTTTTCCGAGAATTTTCTTAAATTTTCTGATGATTCACTTATATCATCAATAGTCTGTTTGATTTTGTCTTTATCCTCTGTTGCATAGTTAACAGTATCAAGGGTTATACACAATTTATCAAGTGCATTATTCATTTTAGAAACCGATTCTTTCAAATATTGTTTTAATTGAGTGTCTTTAGACATATCATTAACAAAAGTTGAAAGTTCTGCTATATTTTTAGATGTAACATCCAAATTTTTTAATACGGATTTTGTTTTCGGATCTTCTAATAATCCTGAAATATTATCCGATAACCTTGAAAAAGACTTTGTTGCTTTTGCCACATTTTCGGAAAATTCTTTATCTCCCGTAATTTTATTAATATTATCGGTAACAGCAATCAAATTATCCGATAACTTGTTTGCTTTATCCGTTAAACTTTCAAGCTCGGCTTTGGATAATTCAATAAGTTCTTGAGCTTTTGCCATCATAACACCGGCTTTAACGGATAAATCCTGAACGTTAACGGCGGTTTTTTGTAAATCTCTTATTACATCATCAGATAGAAGCATTGAAATTCTTTCGTTTGTTTCTATCAAAGAATTTGCACTTCTGTATTGTAATGCAAGGAAATCAGCTATTCTCATCGGTTCAATAACCGTATATGGTGATGCGGTTTTAGGATAAGGAATTGCAATATTATCTTTCGGGGTAAGTCTTAATTTTTTATTATTATCAACTTTTACAATATTACCGTCCAGCATTTCGGGAGTTACAAGCCCCGGAAGTTCTACTATATATTTAACTTTATAGGCATTTTTTGTTTTAATATTTTCTCTTACAACAATAGGAAGAACATTTGTTTCAACAATTTCAATTTTTTTTACCGTACCTATATCGTAATATTTTCCGTCGAGTTTCATTTCTACTTTATCATCGGAATGAAGCACCAAAGATTTATTATTCTCTGCTAAATATATTACTTTTTCTTTCGGCGGAGTAATTTCAAGAAATTGTTCTCCGATTATTCCCGATTGCTGAATTGAAATTTCGGAAGCATTCGGAATAACTATATTCGGTTCTGTTATAACGAATTTAACATCAACATAGCTGTCAGACGAATTTAATCTGGGAATAATTTCTTCCACCTGTCCTATTCTGACTCCCATCATTTGAACACCGGAGCCTTCTCTCATACCGTTAACGTCTTTAAAACTTACTGTAATACGTTCGGCATTAGATATAGCTTTACCTTTTACCCACATAACGGTAAAAAGCAATATTATAATTGCTGAAAGTGCTAATATTCCTACTTTTAAAGATGATTTCATATTAATCCTTTTTCCAATCTTATTTTACTATAAAAATTGAAAAATTTAAAATAGGGATTTTTATACAAATTTAGATAAAAATATGTTCAAATAAGAAGCCCATAATATTATTACCCCAGAAGAATATTATAAATGTTGCAATTAATAAAGCAGGCCCGAACGGAATTGCGGAAAATCCCTGTTGATTTACGGTTTGTTTTAGTCTGTTTATCGAATCAATTGCGAAATACATAAGAACAACAACAAATGCAATTGCAGCATAAAAATTAAGCTCCGCAACATTTGATATTATCCAATAAAGAGCAGCTATAACAATAAATGCCGATAAAGAGAAAACCAGCCTGTAATGTTTTTGTCTGCATAAGCCTATAATAAATTGAGGAAGAACACATACCGCTTGAAGTATAATGGATAAAAACATCGCAAGCAGCATATATTGCCAGCCCAATAAGGCTCCTGATGCTGCTGCAAGATATGTATCCCCCTCTCCGAAAGCTCTTTTATTCTTTTTTATATATTCATTTATGTCAAAATCTTCATCATTTGTATTAACATCTGATTTTTGTTCTTCTTCTTTTATTTCCTCGTTTTTAGCGGTATTTTCATTTTCCTGCGGAGTTTCCTCCTTCTTTTTTATCAGATAATAAGAAAGTTTTGCTATGATTTCCATTACAGCAACACCTGCAATTAAGCCTATTGCAGGAATTGTATAATTATTAATTCCGTTAATATAAAGTGATACAAGTATTGAAGCAGTAATCAAAATCCAAGCATGACTTTCAACAATATATTCTCTTTTGATATCCGTAATAACTATAACTATTGCAATGCAGAATAATATTAACAGCAAAATAGTTTTCAATGTTGAACCGAAAGCTATATAAACAGAAAGAAAAATAACGGCTGTCAATGCTTCAACTATAGGATATTGTTTGCTTACACTTTCTCCGCAATTTCTGCATTTGCCTTTAAATGTAAAAAAGTAAGAAAAAACGGGAATATTATCATACCACTTTATGGGAGCAGAACATTTAGGACATTTTGAAGGCGGCAAAACTATAGATTCATTAGTTAAAGCACGAAGTGCAACCACATTCAAAAAACTTCCTATACAAGCACCTATTACAAGTACAAATAAACATATTAAAAGAGCTTCCATAAACTATACCTTTTCTTTTTCCGATAAAATCTGCAAAAGATTTTGCAACGCTTTTTTTAGTCTTCTTGAAACCTGCATTTGAGATATTCCCAGCTTTAATGCTATTTGAGTCTGGCTCATATCTTCAAAATAGTTAAGTACTATAACTTCCTGCAATTTAACATCCAATTTTTTTATTGCATCATTTAATAAAATTTTATCTTCATGGAAAGATTCCAAATTATAATGATTATCATCCGCAATTTTATCAAACAAGGATAAAGATTCATCATTTCCCGTAGAAATAATTTGGTCAAGAGAAATTGTCTGTTTTCTTCTTTCAACATCAATAACTTCTTTAACTTTTCCGACAGAGGTTCCGAGTTCTTCGGCTATAATGGCTTCAGATGGTTCATTTCCCTGTTCATCTTTAAGTTTTTGCATAACTTTATTCACACGGTATGCAAGTTCATATATTTCTCGTGGAGCTTTAATCATAGCAACTTTATCACGCAAATAATGCCTTATTTCTCCCGTAATAAGATAAGTCGCATAAGTTTTAAAATTTTCGCTTACTTTCGGATTGTATAATTGAATAGCTTTAACAAGCCCGACACTGCCGACCTGAATAATGTCTTCAACAGGGTCAGTGTTTCTTCTTGCAAGTCCCCGCCCTATTTTCTTAACCAAAGGCATTGCCGCAAGTGCAATAATATTTTGCAAATGTTTTTTTTCTTTTTCGTCGTCTGCTGCTTTATATAATTTAAGATATTCGGCTATTTCATCATAATTAACGTTGTATTCTGCCACAAAAAAGTCCTCTCATCTTTCTCTTATATAATATTACAATATCTCAAACGGATAAGGCAATATTTCATCAATATAATAAGTTTTTATTTCACCGTTTTTATCTTGAAGTACAATCTCTGTATTATACCCTCCGGAAAATTCCCGTATCCATTGCCGGCATGCTCCGCATGGGAAACATAGTGCATTCTTTGGTGAATATATTGCAATTTTAATAAGTTTTGATTTTTCTCCTGCCGCTACAGCCGATGACATAGCATTTCTTTCCGCACATAATGAAAGTCCATAGCTTGAATTTTCAACATTACACCCGATATACTCATTTCCGCTTTCATATAAAGCACAAGCTCCAACGGGAAACTCCGAATACACGCAATATGCTCTTTGTGATGCATTTATTGCAAATTGTAAAATTTCTTCATTGTTTTTCATCTAAAACCTTCTTTTACATGCAACATTCTATACGTAAATGCTTTTATAGAATATAGTATATTTGAATGATATAATATGTTGTGTTTACAATAATTAATCTATTTACGCAGAAATGCATAAGTTATATTATGATATTAAATATGGGTTGTTATTTTAATCCGAAACGGGAGGAACATTGACTGAAAAAATTAGGATAACAGGCGGAAAATCATTAAAGGGTGAAGTTAACATAAGCGGAGCCAAAAATGCCGTATTAAAACTTATGGCAGCTGCTCTTTTACCTAAAGGTGCAAGCAAAATTCATAATGTTCCCGAACTTACCGATGTTGTTATTATGCTCAATGTGCTTGAACAGCTTGGGGCAAAAACAAAATACGACAGGATTGAAAAATCAATAACAATAGATGCTTCCGAAATAACCGATGTCAGAGCGGGTTATGAGCTTGTAAGCAGAATGAGAGCTTCATTTATAGTACTCGGTGCATTGGTGGGAAGATGCAAAGAAGCTGTTGTAGCACTACCCGGCGGTTGTGCCATCGGAGAAAGAAAAGTCGACTTCCATATAAGAGGCTTAGAAGCTCTTGGAACGGATGTAAAAATCGAAAACGGTTATGTCCATGCCAAAGCAAAAAAATTAACAGGCAACGATATTTATCTTGATATTCCCTCTGTAGGTGCAACTGAAAATATTATGCTTGCGGCAGTTTTGGCGGAAGGTGCTACACGTATTCAAAATGCGGCACAAGAACCCGAAATAGTCGATTTATCCAATTTCCTTAATGCAATGGGGGCGGATATAACAGGGGCAGGAACCTCTGAGATAGTTATAAACGGTGTTAAACAGGAAAATTTAAAACCGATTGAATATACGACGATACCTGATAGAATTGAAGCGGGAACATATATGGCGGCATTTGTCGCAACAAAAGGCAAAGGTATTATCAGAAACATTTTCCCTAATCACCTTACTTTCTATACTTCAAAATTAACAAAAATGGGTGCTGATATTAAATTGGTTGACCCTACATCCATTGAAGTAAGCTGTAAAAGAAAACTTGATGCCGTTAATATAATAACACAGCCTTATCCCGGATTTCCTACCGATTTACAATCACTGGCAATGGCACTTGCAACAACGGCAGACGGTGTAAGTATAATAACGGAAAGCCTTTACGAAAACAGATTTATGCAGGTTCCCGAACTTAGAAAAATGGGAGCTGATATTCATCAGGAAAGAAACCACGCACTTGTAAAAGGTGTTAAGAGTCTGACAGGTGCCAATTTAAAAGCATCTGACTTGAGAGCAGGAGCCTCTCTCGTAATAGCAGCACTTATGGCTGACGGTGAAAGTATTATTGATAATATTTATCATATTGATAGAGGCTATGAGCTTCTTGAAAATAAATTCAGAAGTATTGGGGCTGAAATAATAAGATTTAGTGAAAGTGAAACCGATATTATTAATCAAAATAAAGGAAGTTTAAGTGAGTCAGCAAAATTATAAAAGATGGTATGATCATGATCCTGTTTTACTTGAAGTAATTAATCTGCTTCAAAATTATCAGACTGAATTAAAAGCACAAGCTGAAATTTTTTTACAGGAAATAGAAAAAAAAGTTTCAAAAGAGGCAATTGATAAATTTTATGAAATGGTAAGACCAAAGGTTTGCAACCGCTGGTATGATAAAGACCCTGTTATATCAAGAACTGTAGAACTTTTAAGGGTTGTTCCTCCTGATGTACAAAAAGCAACAGCACAGAGCTTTTTAAAGGCACTTGAAGAAATGGGTGTCTACAAAAAAACCGTTTAATAAATATTTGGCACTGTTTGTATCAGATAATTTATAATTTAGCTCCCTGATATGAATTTCTTTGTTCAAGCAGTTTATCAATTTTATTTAAGACCACAAACTTTTTACTCAGCCATGCGGGTGCGAGCATATTGGGTTTTAATCCGTTGCCTGCAAGTCTGTGAATAGTTACGGATGGCGGCAGCAATTCCAAAAAATCGCAAGCTGTTTCCACATATTCATCTTCTTCCATCATTGGAATTTTTCCCTGATAATATAACTTTGTAAGTCTTGTATTCTGTAAAACGCATAAAAGATGAATTTTAACTCCGTCTATACCTAAATCGCCCAATACTTTGGCTGTTTGAAGCATATCTTCCCGTGTTTCATTCGGAAGCCCCAGTATTACGTGAGCACACACGTTTATATTTCGTTTCTGAGTTTCTTTTAATGCTTTTACAAATGTTTCAAAAGAATGACCACGATTTATAAATTTTAAAGATTTTTCATGAATACTCTGCAATCCGTATTCAAGCCAAACATAATAATTCTTTGAATAATCGCTGATTAAATCAAGTTTTTCATCATCAACACAATCGGGGCGGGTTCCTATGTTCATTCCTATAACTTCTTCGTGGCTTAATGCATCATCATATATTTTTTGAAGTTCATTAACCGGTTTATATGTATTGGAATATGCTTGAAAATATGCCAAAAATTTTTGAGCTTTATACTTTTCTTTAGATAGCTTTATCCCTAAATCCAATTGCTCTTTTATTGAAATATCATGCGGATAAAGCTGCGAAAAACTTCCGCCGCCGTCGCAAAAAATGCATCCTTCATTCGAGATTGTACCGTCCCTGTTAGGACAGGTAAAACCCGCATCCAGTGTTACTTTATATACTTTAACACCGTATAAATTTCGTAAGTAATCACTGAAACGATTATATCGCAAGTTAGTATTATTAAAAAACATTATTCTTTCTGCGATGATTCGATAACAGGATAAACATAGTGTTCACCGCAATTAGGACAAACAACTTCTTGTTGTTTTCCTTCTTCAAGCTGTGCAACTTCAAAAAGACATTTACATCCTGATTGTACACATCTGATAGCCCAAGTAGGTCTGATAATTCTTGCCATAATATATTCCTTTATATTTCTGCATATAGACAATATAATAATATAATTTATTTAAAATTACAATTTAAAAGTCTGCAATTTTTTTTGCAGTTTAGTATTTTTTCTCTTATTTCATCAGCCTTATCGCTGAACCATAAATCTTCCGGAAGACTTTCTTTTAAATTTCCGATTGGTTCCATACAAAAACATATTCGGCAATTACCGTAAGGGTCTATTGCAAAATTATTTTCACCTACCATACATTTAATATTTGTTATTTCCTCGGGAGTATTAATTAAAATTTTGAATGCATCAAGCTGATTAAATGAATTACAAACGGGATACCCCTGTTTTTTCAGTTCTATCATTTCATCAATAGCTTCAATTGCAGATTTTTTAATATTCTTTTCGTAAATTTGATTATTTTCATCTGTATTAGTGGAAAATGCATCGCCATTATCCATTAATTGATAGCTGACTCCTATTTTTTCAAGTCTGCAAAATTCGGCTATAGGTTTTATTTCACTTAAATTAGACGGCATAACAACGGTTGAAATGTAGATATTTTTCCATCTGTGTCCCGTTGTGTGCCTGTTCATATAATTAAGATTTTGAATGGAATCCATTGTCCTTTTAAATGCATCGTTTCTACCTCTTGAAACATTATGAATTGAAGTATCTCTAACCGCATTCAGGGAAAAAGTAATATTATTAAATGAACTGTTTAAAAGTGTATCTAATTTATCGGGAAGAGCAAGTCCGTTTGTTACAACATTAACCGTATCTCCGAGATTTGAAGCGTATTCGGCCATGTCAAAAACATCCTCACGAATAAAAGGTTCACCGCCTGATATAATAAATTCATAATTACCCATCCAATTATGCAAATTATAAAGGATTTTTTTCCATTCTTCAAAAGAGAGTTCTTTTTCTTGAACTTCAGCAGGTGTTTTCCACCCGTTACATGTAATACAGCGGGATTGGCATCTTTCGGTATTGTTATACGAAAATGAAATCGGTTTTTTTTTGCAGAAAGAAGACATTTTTAAAAGTCCAAATTAACCTGCGAGAATAGTACCACCTTATTTTTACCACGTTTTTTAGCGTTATAAAGAGCGTGTTCGGCATATCTTATAATAGAATTTGCATTTTCATCAATATTATTCATATACGGGAATGTTGCAATACCTCCCGAAATTTTAACGGGATGTCTTTCATCCTCGCCTGCAGGTATAAAAGACATTTTTTCAACATCTTTTCTAAATCTTTCCGCAAAATTATAAGCATTATTTTCAGTTGTATCGGGAAGAAGCACCATAAATTCTTCATCTCCGTAGCGGGTAATGACATCTTCTTTTCTTGCCAGATTAGAAAGCATTTCGGCGATTTTCTTTAAAAGAACATCACCCCACTCATATCCGTACATATCGTTAATTACTTTAAAGAAATCTATATCAAATAAAATACAGGATACACTTGAATTATATCTTTTTGCCCTTGAAATTTCGGATTCAAATCTTTCCAAAAGGAACTTTCTGTTATGCAGACCCGTTAATTCATCCGTAGTTGAAATGCTGTTAATTTTTGATTTTAATTCTTTTATTTTTAAAAGATTTTTCAGTCTTATATTTAATTCATACTGGCTGATTGGAGATATAATAAAGTCATAAGCCTCACCTCTTATTGTAACGTTTTCCGGCATTTCATCGCAGACAATAAGAGTAGGAAGCGGAAATTTCATTATCATTGATAAATCTTTAAGTTTATTGAGGGGCATATCCAAAACAGCGACATCTGCTCCTGTTGTTTCCATATTTTTAATTTCTTCCAAAGAGTTTACCGTTACTTCCGTATCGATTGCTCTTTCACAAAAATCTTTTAATAACGGATTTTTACCTTCCGAATATAATATTACGCTGCTCATTAATGTACCCTTTCCACTTTATAATATTCTATCAAATTTATTACAAAATGAAAAGTAATTTTCTTTGATTAGGGTATTAATTAAGTAATGGTTTGTGAACTGAAAATAAAAAAATTCAAGCATATACGAAACTCAGTTAAATTATTTTTTTTATTTTCAGTTCCATTATTTAGTTTATTAAAAATAATTTCTTTAATATATTTATGGTAATATTTATGGTAAGCATGATAAAGGAATGAATTATGAAAAGTTATGATGATTATACAAAAGAAGATTTTTTAAAATTATATGATATGCCGCTTGATGAATTAATTAAAATTTCAAGTGAGATTACCAAAAATAATTTTGACAATACGGTTGAAGCGTGCAGTATTATCAGTGCAAAAACAGGTGCTTGCAGTGAAAATTGCAAATATTGTGCTCAGAGCAAGCATAATCATACGAATATTAAATGCTCGCCTTTAATGGATAAAGAAACCGTAAAAAAAGCCGCAATAAGTGCAAAAGAAAACGGAGCAACAAGATTTTGCATAGTTACATCGGGAAGAAAAGTATCGGAAGAAGATTTTCCGAAAATACTTGACATGATTAGAGAAGTTGCTTCAATAGAAGGTATTCACTGCTGTGCTTCACTCGGCTTATTAACCGAGGAGCAGATAAAACAAATTAAAGAAGCAGGTGTTGAAAGGTATAATCATAATATAAATACGTCAAAGAACTATCATAAAAACATCTGCACAACACATAATTTTGAAGACAGGGTTAATACCGTTAAAATGATAAAAAAACACGGAATTGAAGCCTGCTGCGGTGTTATTATCGGTATGGGAGAATCAAGAGAAGACAGAATTGATATGGCTCTTTCTCTTAAAGAGTTAGCCCCTAAAACAGTTCCGATAAACTTTTTAAATCCCATAAAGGGAACTCCTTTAGAAAATTATGAAGATAAAATTGATGAAGAAGAAATATTAAAAACAATTTGTATTTTTAGAATTATTCTGCCGAAAGCAATGCTTCGTTATGCGGGCGGAAGAACTACAAGATTAAGTAAAGATAACCAAAAAAACGGAATAATAGCAGGGATTAATTCTGTACTTGTAGGAAACTATCTTACTACGGCAGGTTCAACACCTGATGAAGATAAAAAAATATTTGATGAATTAAATTTAACAATGGTGTAATTTTTGACTTATAAAAAGGACTAAACTGCATTTATGTTGAAAAAAATAGGATTAATAACCGTTTGGATATTATGTTTTGTATTTTTTGATGTTGTAATTTGCAGAAATCTTTTGGGGTTAGGACATCCGAGAGATTTTTCAACATATCATTCAGTCAGACCGCCCAGAGCCTATGTTGAATTTACGGCAGAATGGCTTGCTCGTGACAGCTCTTTTGATAAAACTCACTTTTGGCATGACGATAATCCTAAAACATTAAGAGTAGCATTTTTTGGCGGTTCAACCGGAGTTCCTTTTAATGAAAAATTCTTCTCCGAAAAATTATCCGAACTCTTTAAACAAAAGGTAGATGTGGTAAACTTTTCTTGTTTTAGTGCAAATCATACACAGCATTTACACATGCTCTTAGAAGTTTTTCATAACGGAACTCCTGATATTGTAGTATTTTACGGCGGATTTAACGAAACCATTCAAAACGGCTGGTTTGACCCTCGCCCCGGTTATCCGTACAGCTATTATTACAGAAATGAAATGACACCTTTTAAACGATTGCTTGTGGAAAAATCGGCATTGTTTGGTGCTTTAGAATGGAAATTCGGGCTTTTATCAAACATAAAACAATTAAGACAAGAATATCAGCCTATGAGCAGTGAATGGAATGAAACAATAAAAAATAAATATTTCGAAAATCTGCAAATGGCAAAAAAGATAACGGAAACTCTGCCTTCACGTAAATACAAACGTGCAAAATTCATAGCATTTTATCAGCCTTATCAAATTGATAAAATACCTGCATTTATGAAAACTCATGAAGAAATAAGAACCAAAATAAAAAATATTGATTATATTGTGGATTTACATAACCTTTATGACCCTATCGGCAAAGAGGTTTATTTCGATGAATGCCACGTAAAACAAGAAGCTACAAACTTAGCAACAGTTGTTATGTCAAAAATTATTGCAAAAAAATTCATAAAATAGATTTTATTTATAATTTTTCAATACTGATTTTATAGCCTAAAGCCTCTGCTATTGTTTCCATTTCATCATATCTTAATGAACTCAGAGATATTTTATGCTGTAAACTTTGCTGGGTATAATGTCTGCCCGTCTTTTTTTCTAAGATTTTTGCTAATTTTTCTACAGTTAAACACTCTTTAACAATTAGAATTCTAACTTGCTCTTTTGAACTCATAACCCCTCATTTATTGGCTAATTATACTTTTATCGGAATAATGTTGACAAATATGGATTATAATGTTATTATTTATTCCAAATAAGGATTATTTATTCTTTATTTAGAATATTACGTAAATATATAGTTAAATATAGTTAATAAAATGAAAATGCTGTCAGATTTTTTCAAAAAAAACAGAATATGTAATCCGCCTTATGATTACTATTTTCTAAAGAATTTAGATGAAAAAGAATACCCTTTGTATTTAGCTAAACTGTTTTATTTGAATACGGGAGAGAAACTTCCGCTGAAGTATGATTTTAAAAATAAATCGTGGATTATTGATAAGAAAAGATGCAAAACATTTAATCAAAAAATACAATGGATTAAGTTGTATGGTGTAACTGATTTAATGAGAAAATGTACCGATAAAGTTTTAGTACGT
>CAJONH010000201.1 GCA_905235825.1 Candidatus Gastranaerophilales bacterium | reverse complement strand
GATTGGGAAAATATTCTTAATAAAAAGGATACTTCGGCACAAAATAGTAGTAGGGTTGACTTTAGTCAACCAAAACAAGATGTAACAACTTACTTTGACCAAATTGATTTTGATAAACTTCCCAATAGCTTTGTAATCAAGTGCAATCACGGATGCAAATGGCAATTTATAATAAAAGATAAAGAAGCGTTTTTACAAAACAAACGATTGTTCGATATAGTAAAACGTCAAATGACAGGCTGGCTTCAACAGGATTACTGCTTTTGGGGCGGGTTTGAAATGCAGTATAAAACTGCAAAATTAAATCATAATGTCATAGCGAGCAAATCAATTTCATTTCAAGATTTGCGTGACAATCCAGCTGATTTAAAAGAACAAAATAAAAGTCAACCGGATTGCCACGTCACTCAAAATGCTGTTGTTCCTCGCAATGACAAATATATAGAACCTAAAATATTAATTGAGCCGCTTTTAACCGATAATATAGATACGCCGACAAAAAACATACATGTATACTGTTTTTCAGGCACTCCCAAATATGTAGTTAAACTTCATAATAAAAATCAATTAACAATATATGATGATAAGTTAAATGTAACGGAAGATATATTTAATTTCAGCGAGAATAAGATAGAAGAACCGCCTGATATAAATATAAATCAATCGTTTGAATTATCAAAAAAATTATCAAAAGATTTTAAATTTGTTCGAGCAGACTGGCTTATATATCAAAACAAATTATATTTTGAAGAACTGACGTTTACACCTTACAGCGGATTTAGAAAAAATTTATCTTTAAAAAATAATATAAAACTTGGCAAATTAATTAACATAAGGAGCTGATATATGAACTATGAAAATATAGAAAATTTGAATGATGAGCAGATTTTGCAGCTTTACGATGATGTTATTTTTATTTCAGTGTGCAATTCTCAAGCTCACTTGGTTTGTACGTGTGTTGACGGATATACAGTTCATTATACAGGTTGGTATTCTTGCGATGGTGCAGGCTGTCCCGAATATAATACTTATAGCACAGGCAGAGGAGGAGGCTGCGATATAGAGTTTTGCGTTAACCATGGCGGGGCAGAAAAGGTAATAGCAAGACCCGATAAAACAGATCCCTGTTGTTTAGCAGGGGATACTTCCTGTTGGCGAAGCAATGCACATGCTTATTTTTGGGAATAAGAACTTTAGAAATCTATATTTACGTATTGCGAGAAATATTCTCGCATTTTTTTTACTCTTATAAATACAGTTCTACATATCTTAAAATTTTAGCAAACAAACTGAAAATTTGTATAATTACAGTGTAAAATATTTACAAGCCGCTTTTGCATTATATCTTAATCTTTTTGTTTGAAGCTCAGTAACCAGCTTTTGAAGATTTTCAAGTGCCAGCTGTCGTTCGGCATCCAAAACAGCCATTCTTGCAAGTCTTTTTTTTGAATTTCTGAACAAATAATCTAATGGTTTAATTTTGCGTTCAGCTTTTTCTTTCGCAAAATATTTTAAGGTCAAATCGCCAAAACTCTTCATAATAGTATATCTACATTCCTTTTCTCTGTCACTGAATATTCTATATCAAAAAAAATTATTTGCAAGAAAACTAAATTTCAAATGAAACTGTTACATAATATTATCAAGCCCGTATATAAATCCGTTATTGTCATTAACGTATTTAACAGCCATTAAAACACCTGCCATATAGCAAGTTCTATCCATTGAATGATGAGAAAGTTTTAATATTTGTCCTTTTGCACCAAAAATCACTTCCTCACTTGCAATATATCCGGGCATTCTAACTGAATGTATATGTATATTTGCTTCACTGTTTGCCCCTCTTGCACCTTTTATTAATTCTGTTTCGCTGCAATTACCGATTGTAAAATCCTGATTTGCTTCAGCCATTAATTGTGCTGTCTTGATAGCAGTACCTGACGGAGCATCTTTTTTTTGATTATGATGAAGTTCTATTATTTCCGCATTTTTAAAATATTTTGCCGCCTGTTTTGCAAACATCATTAATAATACGGCTCCGGTTGTAAAATTAGGTGCTATAAAACAAGCAGTATTTTTTTCTTTAGTCATTTTTTCTATTTCTTTTAACTGCTCATCATTTAATCCGGTTGTACCTATTACCGACTTTGTTCCGAGGTTTATATATGTTTTTACATGCTCAAAAATTCCGGACGGCTGAGTAAAATCAATAATAACATCAGGCTTTTTCTCAAGAATTGCTTTTTCTAAATTTGTTTCCGTTTTTATTCCGATTTCCTTACCTGTTACAACCGTTCCTATATCACTGCCTTCTCCTATTATATCAACAGCCATAACAAGTTCTGTTTCTTCATCATTTAATATTGCTTTTACTACTTCTCTGCCCATTTTTCCAAGAGCACCGATTACACCTGTTTTTATCATAATAAAATCTCCTGTTCTCTTATTATAATATAATAAAAATGTCAGATTTATATTATTTATTCTTTTCATCAGGGAAGGTTAAATGCGGACCCTTCCAAAGTCTTTCAAATAAAAGATTAGTAATTTTAGGATATTTATGTCCGTCCATTCTGCCTGATACATATTCAGCCAAAAATTCTTCAGGATCTTCATAAGCATAAGAACTTACCTTCGTAGCTGCATATCTTCCGCTTCCTTGTTCATCACTGAATTTAATTGCTCTGTGAACCGTAGAAACATATTCCTCCGGTAAATCTTTCCCGTTGAGCCAGTGAACGAGTTCGTGCATAAAAAGACTGTTTTTTACTTTATCTGAAGCAAGTTCCCCGTTATTATACGACATTTTTGTACCTCTTGACGACTGATTTTCCATATTAGGATTAATTGATATTATTCTTTTCTTTAATTTATCATCATACCATGTACGTCCTGAAACATTATCTTTGTTTTCCTGTTCACTAAAATCTTCCTCCCTCATTATAGCTTCCTGCATTGAAATCATCTTTTGACCTGTTTGTTTAATGATTTCTTGCTTTGCCTTATTAATTTCTTGTGCGAAAACTTGCTTGCGTTCAAAAGTTTCAAATTTAGTATTAAAATCAAGCAGTTTATTTGCAAGACTGTTATACAGTTTATTAGGAAAACCAAAAACAATATTGCCTGTTTGTGCGGTTAATTTCTTCCAGCCTTTTAAAGTTTTTGTGTCTATAACGTGACCGCCAAAGAGGTTTAAAATGTTATCAAGCTGATTTATGCCTGTATAATTATTTTATTGATAATACAATTTTAACTATTTCTGCAATAGAATTAATTTCTTTATCTGTTGCCGAATTAAGCAATTTTTCCAACATTTCTTTATTATTTTCAGAATCTGTAAATACAAATAATTTGTATATGGGAACTCCTAAACCTTTAGCTAATAATGGTATTTTATTGAAACTTATTGTATTTTTACCATTTTCGATATATGAAATTGTTTTTGTTGATAATCCAACATTTTCTGCTAATTTTTCTTGACTTAATCCCGCTAAATTTCTTAAATAACGAACTCTATTACCAAATGATTTTTTAAAGTTTTTATCTTCCATAATTATTAAATTATGACTTATCAAGGTATATATATCTATCCAAAATAGAAGTGTAAATTTTACCTTGATATGTAATATTATTTGTATGATAATATGAGTATGAAAAAAGTAATTATTATAATATTTTTAGTTTTAATTGTACTAAATAAACAAATTTGTTTTGCAAATGAACAAATAAAAATCAAGTTAGTAAAAATAATTGATGGAGATACTATTATTGGTAAAATAGATAAAAATGAATTTGAAATAAGACTTATAGGTCTTGATTGCTTTGAAACCTCCAAAATAAACAGAGCATATAAACAAGCATATAACGAAAATTTATCTATTGATGAAGTTGTAAAAAAAGGTAATTTTGCAAAAAATTATGTTAAAGATTTATATAAACAATCTGAAAAAAATGTTTATTTGGAATTTAAAGGTTTAGATACATATAAAAGAGTTCTTAGAATTTTATATTTTGGTACACTCAATATAAATAATGAATTAATCAATAAAAATATTTGTAATGTTTATAATTACAAATAAAATTATCGCCTAAAGTTGTCAAACCGCCCATTAAGCCGCGTTTTATTGTTCCGAGCGGTGTTACCTTACCTGTTTCTGCCATTTCTTTTAAATAGTTATCGTTTGCATCCGCAATAGGATTAAACATACTGTTCATAGCGGTTAAAATTGGATGTTTTTCTTTATTGGCATTGATTTTTTCAATCTTGTTTTTAGCATATTGCTTGTTTAAATTTTCAATGCTGTTTTGTTTATCCTCTTTAGCTTTTAAAGAATTTATTTGAAATACTTTTTCTTCTTTAGTTAAATTGGGATTAATATTTTACAATCAATATTAGGATTTTGAAATCCCTTTTTTCTTCCATATAAATTTGCAAATTTATCACTTATATAATCATCTATGCG
>CAJONH010000200.1 GCA_905235825.1 Candidatus Gastranaerophilales bacterium | reverse complement strand
AATTTTCTTCACTTTTTTCTGCAATATCATACAATTTTGGAATATTCTTTACACCTCGTCTTGTTCTAATAAATCAAAACGAAAATTTTTTGCTATTTTTTTGTTAAATTGTGCAAATTTGTTGCAAAAAGCAATAGTTGCATACTAGCCCATACCGCTCCGTAAATAACAGATAAAATTATTTATTAAGCCTATATATCAATTTAGAAAAACTTGATGTACAATCAGTATTATGATAGGGAGAGTGATAAAGATTTTTTCCGATTTTTATTATGTTGATACTTCAATGGGGATTGTTGAAGCAAAGCTCAGAAGTGTAATAAAAAAACGTTCGGATGAAGTTTATACGGGAGATTATGTAGAACTGGAACAATTTGATAAAAATTCAATGCAGGCTTTTATATCGGAAATAAAAAAAAGAAATACCGTATTATCACGTCCCCGAACTGCAAATGTAACAAGCATTATAATAGTTTCCGCTCTTAAAGAGCCTGATTTGGATATTGAACAATTAAACAGATATATAGCTCATTGTGAATATCATAATATAAAACCTGTTTTATGCTTCAATAAAGAAGATTTTTCTCAAACAGAGGAACTTAAACAAGAAATTATAAAAATATATGAGCCATTAAAATATAAAATTTTATTTACTTCCGCTTTGGAAAAAACAGGGCTTGAAGAATTAAAACCCGTTTTAAAAAATAACACTACCGTACTGTGCGGTTCATCGGGAGTCGGTAAATCCTCTTTAATAAATGCTTTATTAAATAATTTTAAACTGAAAACGGCTCCCGTAAGCGATAAAACAAAAAGGGGAACTCATACTACCCGTCACTGCGAACTTATTCATTTAGAAGAAAATACTTATATAGCAGATACTCCCGGTTTTTCTCACTTAAAATTTGATTTTCTGCTTCCTTATGAAATACAAAAACTTTTTGTGGAATTTCAAAATAAATCTTCGGCATGCAAATATAAAAACTGCCTGCATACAGGCGAAGACGGCTGTGCTTTCAGTGATATTATACAAAATATGAATGAAAACAGATATGAAAGTTATAAAAAATTTGTTGAAGAAGCAAAACAATATGAAGAAAAAATTTCCAATCGGTCTATTAAAAATGAAGGAAATACGAAGTATAATCAAAATAAAATTATGACAAAAATTTCACATAAAAAAAGAGAACTGACAAGAAAAACGGCAAAACAAAAATTTTATAAAGAAGATATACAAGATGAATGAAACTGCAAAAACTAAATTTAACAATATAAAAAAAATAACAGATGAACATTTGGATAAATATATTGAAATAAAATATCCCCAAAAAATATATGAAGCAATGAGGTATTCACTGCTTGCGGGCGGCAAAAGGCTAAGACCCGTAATGGCAATAGAAACGGCTTTATTATTCGGAGCAAAACAAGAAGAAATACTGCCCTGTGCTTGTGCTATAGAAATGCTTCACTGTCAAAGCCTTATTCATGATGATTTACCCTGTATGGATAATGATGATTTCAGAAGGGGAAAACCATCAAATCATAAAGTGTTCGGTGAAGCAGTCGCAACCCTCGCAGGTGATGCTTTATTAAGCTATGCCCCTAAAATTATCATTGATAAGACTCCCAAAAGTGTTAAAAGCGATATAATTCTCAGAGTTTTAAACGAATTTTTTATAGCGGCAGGAGTCGACGGTATTATTTCAGGTCAAATTGTTGATATAGAATCGGAAAAAAAGAAAATCTCAAAAGAAACTCTTGAATATCTTTATGAATATAAAACCGCAAAATTGTTCAAACTGGCAATGAGGTCAGGTGCCATAATCGCAGGTGTTAAAGAAGATATATTACAAAAATTAACATTATTTGCTGAATATTTCGGATATGCATTTCAAATATATGATGATATTTTGGATGTAACTTCAACAATAGAACAGCTCGGCAAGACTCCCGGAAAAGATGAGAAAAACGAAAAATCAACTTATGTATCAATGTTCGGACTTCAAGAAGCCAAGCAACAAACACTATTCCTTTGTAATAAGGCTTATGATATACTTAAACAGGAACAAATAAAATCGGAAATTTTAAAGGGGATAGTATCAGATATTATTATGGGGATTGATAAATGTTATTAAATACAAGTTACGAAGTTCTTTTTAACGGTATAGAAGCAGCTTTTGTTGCTCAATTGTTAAAATTTATAGGTCATATTTTTAAGACAAAAAAAGTTAATTTTCAGGTACTTGCAACAACGGGCGGAATGCCCAGTGCTCATACGGCAGGTGTAATTGCTCTTTCAACAACCGTAGGTTTCATTTGCGGATTTGATCAGGTTGAATTTTCAATAGCACTGGGTTCTGCACTTGTTGTAATGTATGATGCGGCAGGTTTAAGACGTTCAACAGGAAAAATTGCCGCCTGCTTAAATAAAATTTGCGATGAGTTCTATTCACAGGGACAAATGCAGCCGGAAAGATTAAAAGAACTTTTGGGTCATACTCCCGTTGAAGTTTTCGGCGGAGCTTTACTCGGTATTTATATTGCATACATTAATCATTTTTGCTTATTTCAATAGGAACAATGGATAAAACATATTTATTTAATAATTTTGACGAGCCTGTTTGTGCATTTTCAAATGATAATAAAATTGTCTTTAAAAACAAACGGTTTCTTGATATATTTTCTGATTTTAAATCAACTGACAGATTTAAAAAACGATTTAATTTTAACATTTGTTCGCTGTCAACCGAAAACATAAATAACGAAACACCTATTGATTTATTATTAAAATCAAATGAAAATTTTCATACGGTTTGTACTTATCAAAATAAAAATGACGAATATTCCTATTATTACATACATACATTTAGATTTGATGATTTAAAAGCTGTTATTTTTAAAGATATTACAATAAATGATAAATTTAACACTCTGGAAGTAAGATTTCAAAATTTAAAAGAAGATTATGATAAAATAAAACAATCGACCGAAAAATTTGAAAAATTAAAAGAACACGCACAGGCTCAAGTACTGAAAATGGGAATAATTAACAGAATTTCCCTTGTTATAAGAGAAACAAACAACATTGATACAATATTATCCTCTGCTCTGAATGAAATTCATAATCTTTTAGGCTCTTTTAAAACTTATTTTTCGGATAAAGAAAAAAATTCTTTTAAAGTTCATTATTCCGTTACGGGGAATGATATAGAAATTAATACCGTTACAGAATATGAGCAGGAAATTATTGAGAGTATAAAAGATAAAAAAATAACGGTTAATACTTGTTTAAAAGAATATATTAACTCGCCCGAATTAATGGTAAAAGGTGTAAAACGTGTTATAATTCCCGTTTATTATAAAAATAAATTGCTGGGTATTATTGTAACTCTAACGAAACAGCGTTTTAATGAAAAAGAAAACAGAGAAATATTGCAGTCAATATCAGTCCAGCTGGCAAGTGCGATAATACAGGCAGATTTAATTCAAGAACTTGATAAAAAGAATAAAAAATTGGCAAAAACTCTTTCCGAATTAAAAGATACTCAAACTCAACTTATAAATACCGAAAAAATGGCATCAATAGGTCAGCTTGTTGCAGGCGTCGCCCACGAAATTAATACTCCTTTGGCTTCAATAAATTCAAATAACGGAATAATCCACAAAATAATTAATACCGGTGAAAAAATATCAAAAGAACATCTTGATATTTTAAGAGAATTAAATTCAATTGATATTGAAGCCGTAAAAAGAATTTCGGATATAGTCAAATCGTTGAAAAGATTTGTCCGCCTTGATGAAGCAGAACTACAGGAGGCTGATATAAACAGTGAACTCGATTTAACACTTAAACTTATCGGTCACGAAATAAAAAAGAATACAAAAATAATAAAAAATTACGGTAAAATATCTGAAGTAAAATGCTATGTAAATATGATGAATCAAGTGTTCATGAATTTACTCGTGAATGCATGCCACAGTATTGACAGCAAAAAAAAAGAAGGAATTATAGAAATAATAACAAATATGGATGATAAATTTCTGACCGTAAAAATTAAAGATAACGGCTGCGGAATTTCTCAGGAAAATAAAAGTAAAATATTTTCAGCGGGTTTTACTACAAAAAAATCAGGAATAGGAACAGGACTGGGACTTTCAATATCTAAAAAAATAATAGAAATGCATAAAGGAACAATATCTTTTACATCTAAAGAGAATGAAGGCAGTGAATTTATTGTTAATATCCCTGTTTCGTAGAAACAGGAAATTATAATTCTTTTTGATGTAATATATTCGATATGAATATAAAATTTTTATTAAATATATTATTTTTTATTTTTACCTGTATACATTTTTATATTGTACATAAATATGCAATACCGTACGGTCAAATGGTTATTCTACCGCAAAAAATTATTTATATATCCGCTTTAATAACGGCTTTTATTTTTCTTGTAATTTTTTATCAATTAATTTGTATTTCTTTGCGGGCATTTCTTAATAAAAATCAAAAAATAATTGATTTTACCAAACATACGCTTTTTTATTTTTTATTAAATATGCTTTTTTTTATAATAACAAAACCATTTTCTCTTTCCTTTCATGACTGCTATTATATAATCCCTTTAATCGACAAATATGAAATTTCATGGTTTCATAACTTAATTCCTAATATGTTATTTTTAATTTCTAAAAATATAATCCCTTCCGTATTTTCGGTTAGTATTGTATGCTCGTTTATTTATTCTCTGATTTTCTCGTATTGTGTTATTAATTTAAAGGAAAAATACGGAAAGTTAAGTTATTTCGCAGTAATATTCTTTTGTATTCCCGCAATACTTATATTTTCTCTTGTTCAATATTCACAGATATTTGTATCTTATATCTTATGCTTTTTGATATTTTATATATTTTTTAATGAAAACAAATACGAAAATAAACCGCTTCAAGCTGCTTTATTGGGATTTATAAGTGCAATTATAATATTTATGAGAATAGAAAATATTTCATTTCTGATTATTTTGCCTTTATTATTTTATTTTATGAAAATATTTAATCTGAAAACTTTTATTGTATATTGCTTAAGTATTATTCTGTTGTTTTCTCCTTTATTCATAATTCAAAAACATCATTTACATTTGTCTTATGAATTGCACAATCTTTCTTATATTCTTGATTATTATAAACAAAATAATCTTCAACTGCCCGAATATGAAAAATTTGAAAATGTACTCTCTCTCAATTCATCAGCATGTTTGTATTTGGATAATAATTGCAGCAAAGATACGCAGGAACTGCAAAAACAGGCTGCAAAGCTAATGCTTATTATGACATTTAAACATTTACCGGATATCATAAAATATAATGCCGGTAAAATAAACGAGCAATTGCGTTTTGATGATTTTATACTTTTAAAAATGCAAAATCATCACTTTAATCATGAAGATATATATTGGTTGAAAAATATAAAATATCTGAATTTAAAAAATAAAATAATTTCTCTATGTGTATATGGAAATTCTGAATTTAACAATAATATTATTTCAAAAGTAATATATAATCCTGTTAATTATCTTGTGTTATTGTTACCGTGTTTATTATACGGCATATTAAGACGAAAAAAATTTTTTATATTATCCCCAATGTTTATAATGGTTATATTATTTCAAATACTCGTTTTAATGCCTGTCTGGCAATTTTTCTACTTTTATCCGGTAATTCTTTTAACTCCGCTGATTTCTGTTTCAGCTTTATTATCTATGATAAGAGATTATGTAAGTCAGCAAAAATAATTTTAATAAAAAGTTGAATTTAATACGGATATAGTATTTACTTTTGAAAAAAAATCATTAGAATTATAATGAGTTAAAATATGCAATAAGTAAAAATAAGGAGTTTATATGACTATTTTAAACGGACAAACACTTTTAGCAACAGCGATGTCCGGCTTGGCATCCACATATTCAACGGTAATGAACGGAAAAAATTCATCCGGAACAGGTCTTACATTGACGGATTTATCCGACTTATCAACTCAAACAATGATGAATTTAGGTTCAAACTATTCATTTTTACAATATATGACAACAAACTTTAATACGCTGGATCAGGACGGCGACGGAGAAATAACGGGTGCTGATTTAAATAACATAATGTCAACAATGCAGTCTAAAGGACTGACTTATAACGAAATTCAAAATCTCTGCACATCGGGTAATTACGATAAAACATTACTATCAACTGTTTTAACCTACTTCAATAAAATTGATTCAAACGGCGACGGAAGAATTACAAGCGATGAAATAACCAAATTCAGCTATGATACACAAAGAGATGAAGTAGAAGCTAAATATAAGTCATACAGAGCCTCCAACGTAAGTCTTTATTATAATGACGGCATCGAAGACGATACTTCCAGCGTACTTGATACGCTTCGTCCTAATTTAAATTCGACCGCTTCTTAGTAATAAGATTATACAACATATTAATTGCCGAGCAAATTTCGTGATAAGCCCGAAGGGTGTGAACGAAATTTGGGAGTGGTGACTTTAAAAAGTGAGCACTTTGCCGGCGGGGTT
>CAJONH010000199.1 GCA_905235825.1 Candidatus Gastranaerophilales bacterium | reverse complement strand
GATAGAAGCAAGAGCGGAGCGTTTTCACACGTCGGCTGAATTTATATTGTTTCTTAGAACTGCAGAAGTTGTGCTGCGTTTTTGTTTCCCCTGACAAGCCGCATAAGCATTTAGCTCTTTTTCAAAATTTTTTTGCACCATTTTGCCGCTAACCAGAAAGGAAATCCCTATTTGCAGCGGTCAATAAACTATTTGGTAAGAAGTTTTATACATCAAAATATATTTAATAGTGTAAATTTGTATATAAAACTCAAAATTTTTTAATAAATGCGTGATATACTTTTTTTATGATTTTAAAAACATTATTATTTCTGCTTATTTTAATTATTTTTATAATTCTGACAGGATATTTAAATATTCTAAAAAATTATAAAAAAACAAAGCAAGATATATATAAAATATACCTTGCTATTAAACGTATGAGATATGGAAATGTTCATATAAGAGTTGAAAATCTATACGATAAAGAACTTGAAAATGCTGTTAACAGATTGTTTGAAACAATCTTAGACCGTGAAATGATGATTAAAGAATATCAAAATACTCTGGCTAAAAAAAACTTATCATTGGAAGAAATAATAAAACAGGAAAAAGAGATGAGGCAGGTTAAAGAAGATTTTACTGCAACTCTTACTCATGATATGAAAGTTCCCGTTATTGCAGAATTAAATTCACTTGATTTTTTATTGGACGGAAGATTTGGAGAACTTAATGACAAACAAATTGAAGTTTTGAAATTAATAAAATCATCAAATAAAGAACTTAAAGAATTAATTGAAAATTTATTAGAAGTTTATAAACTTGAACAAAAAGAAATAAAATTAAAACTCAAACAAGCCTGCATAAATGATTTTCTATATTCCGTAATTAATGATATGAGTTCTATTTTTATTGAAAATAACATTGAAATTAAATTAAACAATGAAGAAACACAGAATATATATTTGCTGTTCGATATTTTTCAATTAAAAAGAGTCGTTAAAAATCTTCTTCAAAATGCTGTTTCATTCAGCGGCAAAGGGAATGAAATCTTGATAAATACTCATTGTTCGAATACTGATATTAAGATTGAAATAACAAATAAAGGTTCCGGCATTTCAAAAGAAGATTTGGATTTTATTTTTAATAAATATTACAGCGGACATTCAAAATTCGGAAAAGCAGGTACAGGGCTGGGATTATATATTTCAAGACAGATAATGCTTGCTCATAACGGTAATATAGAATTAGATGTATCCAAAAAAGGCTTTACAACTTTTATTCTTACACTGCCTAAATAAAATATAAACTTATATATAAACCTATTTTATGTTAAAATATTTTAGCAGATTAATCAAAAAGGAAAAATAATGAAAAGACGTGAATTTTTAATTAACAGTGCAATAGCTGTGGGCGGTACGGCATTATTAACAGGATGCGGAAAAAAAGATGAATTAATAAGAGCAGAAGGACAAGTAGTAAAAAGAAAATTTAAAAATTTAGAGGTTCCGCTTCTCGGTATGGGATGTATGCGTCTTCCAATGAAAGGTGATACTGTTGATATGGTTGAACTTGACCGTATGGTTGAATATTGTATGCAGCACGGTGCAAATTATTTTGATACCGCTTATATGTACGTAAACGGTACTTCTGAAGAATGTATGGGAAAAGTTCTTAAAAAATATAAACGTGAAGATTTAATGATTGCGGATAAAAGTCCTATTTACAAAATGAAAACACAGGCTGATGTCCGCAAAATTTTTGAAGAACAGTTAAAAAGATGTCAAACAGATTATTTTGATTTTTATATGTGCCATAACATAAATAAAAATACATTTGACACATACAAAAAAGTTAATATGTACGATGAACTTTTGAAACTGAAAAATGAAGGAAAAATTAAATATTTAGGTTTCTCCTTCCACGGAACTCCCGATATTCTAAGAGAAGTAGTAAAAGAACATCAATGGGATTTCTGTCAGCTTCAAGTTAATTATCTTGATTGGGATGTGGTAAAAGCTCATGAACAGTATGATATAGCTCAAGCTGAGGGTATTCCCGTTACGGTTATGGAACCTTTAAGAGGAGGCGGTCTTGTTAATTTGAGTGATAAAGCTCTTGCAAAATTAAAAGAATATTATCCCGATACAACTCCTGCCGCTTTCGGTCTTCGCTGGGCAGCAAGTCAAAAAAATGTTGTAACCGTCCTAAGCGGCATGAGCAATCTTGAACAGGTTAAACAAAATATTGAAACATTTATTAATTATAAAGATATGACTGCTGAGGAATTTAAAGTTGCTGATGAAATGGCTAAAATAATTCAATCTCAAGGTGAAATTAATTGTACTGCCTGCAAATACTGTATGGAAGTCTGTCCCAAGGATATAAATATTCCTGCTTCATTCTCCTTGTATAATCAATATAAAGTAACTAAAAATAAAATGTTATTCGGTATTTATTATGATACTCTTGCCGAAGGTGAAAAACCTGAAAATTGTATTAAATGCGGTCTTTGCAGTAAAAATTGTCCGCAAAATCTTGATATACCTGCATTACTTACAAAAGTTGCTGATGAGTATATACAGGCTAAAAAGGGTTAAAAGTGAGAAAATACGCATATAAAATACGTTTAACAATTGCAGGTATCGTTTTGATTTTGGCGATACTTGCAATTTGGGGTATATATCCCGTTAAAATTTTGGATTTACAGTTTACTGCACTTATGCAAAGAGCCTTAGTTACTTCTGTTTATGCATCAATAATTTTGTTTTTTATTGTTGTTTTGTTTACGGTTGCCTTTGGACGCTTTTATTGTTCAACCGTTTGTCCTTTTGGAATTTTACAGGAATTTTCGGCACTTATATTAAGACATAAAAAGAAAAATACAAAAGTTCCAAATTACCCATTTAAACATTTTATATGTGCAATTGTATTCGGTTCGATGTTTGCAGGCAGTGCCGTTTTAATTCGATATCTCGACCCTTATACAATATTCGGTTCAGCCGTAAGTCTTTCGATTTTCGGTTTAATATTTACTCTTTGCGTTCTTGCAATAGTATTTTTTAAAAACAGATTTTTCTGTACAAATATTTGCCCTGTAGGTGCGTTTTTGGGCTGTTGTGCTAAAAATGCAGTAAAGACTATGAATATTGACAGCGAAAAATGCATTTCCTGTAAAATGTGCGAAAGAAACTGCCCCTCAGGATGTATAGATGTTGAAAATAAAAAAATTGATAACGAAATGTGCGTAAAATGTTTGAAATGCTATAGTATCTGCCCTAAAAGCGCAATATTTTACGGAAATAAAAAGCAGGAATTTAATCCTTCAAGAAGAAAAGCAATTATTGGAACTTCGGCTGTAGTGCTTTTAACTGCAGGTTATTTTGCAGGCATGAAATTTACAAAAGAATTTGCGAAAAAAGTTAAAGATATTATTTTACCTGCAGGTGCTAAAAATGCAAACAGAATGGCGAATAAATGTTTAAATTGTAATTTGTGCGTAAAAAATTGTCCTAACGGTATACTCGTAAAATCAAATGATAAATTTACGGCGGTACACATTGATTATAAACAGGGTAAAGGTTTTTGCGAATTTGACTGCCATAATTGCGGTGAAGTCTGCCCGTCCGGTGCTATAAAAAGAATTTCATTGGAAGAAAAACAAAATACACGTATTGCAATGGCGGCAATTAAATCGGATATGTGTGTAAAATGCGGTCATTGTGTTTCTGCATGTCCTAAAGGAGCTATAACAAAAGAAGACGGTAAAATTGCCATAATAAATGCTTCAAAATGTATCGGCTGCGGAAAATGTGCTAAAATATGCAAGCCAAAAGCTATAGAAATATTCGGTATTAAAGAACAAAAAATAATTTAACATATATAGTTTAAAATAAGACCTGATATTATGCTAATGAATAACAGAACAGAAACAATTAATAAAGTATCTTTTATGTTTTCTTTGTGTCTTAAAAGAACTAAAATGCCGAGCCCTGCATTTGAAAGCAGTCCTGACATTGCGGCACCAAAAGTAATTGTTCCTTTCATTAGCATAAGTGCTAATGCAATAGATACGGCACAATTCGGAATAAGACCTATAACAGCGGTTACAACGGGTTCAAATACTCCCATTCTGCCGAAAAGTGCAGCAAGGTCATAAATACTGAAAAGATAGTTCAAAATAACAGTTATTACAAGTATAAATAAAAATATATTAAAGGTATGTTTTAAAGGATGAAAAATAAGTTCTCGCTTTCGTCTGTTGGATACACTGTGGCTGCAGCATCCTTCCTCCTGTTCGCAAGCGTGATGATGACATTCTGTTTGATGAAAAATATATTTTTTATCCTTCAAAACAAAATCTGTTAAATAACCTGAAATTACTGCTATTATTATTTTTATACCGATAATTGGTATTACATAACCTGCAGCTGAAGAATCGGTTAATAATACCGGAATTGCTTCATCCGAGGTAGCAAGATATATAGCAATTAAAGTTCCTTTTGTTATATATTTTTTCATATATAAAGTACTTGCAATAACTGAAAATCCGCACTGAGGAATAACTGCCGCTGATGCTCCTATCAGGGTCGCAGTATTTTCAAGTTTTTTAATAAAATTATTAATTTTTTCAGCACAAAAAAATTCTATAATTTCTATAATCATAAATACTAAAAATAAAAGAGGTAAAAGATGAAGACTATCTATGAATGCGTCTGCAAGCCATTCAGGAATTGGTGCATTTTCTATTAATTCATCTATAGGTAAAAAAATTTTTTCGGTAAGTTCATTAATGTATGCAATAGCAATTTGCAGATTTCCTGATATGTTCATTATAAGTCTTCTTCCAAATCTTTATGTCTGTTCTTTTTTGTTTCATTTTCATTACAAGAAAGAGCTTTATTTATATGCTCCAAAAGCTCGTTAGCGTGATATCTCATAGCATGCTCCGATTTGTGATGTATATCAGCAATATGCATGTGCATAGCCATTTCAACCTGTATCAGTGCGATATTATAATCAAATAATGCATTTATGTAGGCTTCTTCACCGCTTAAAAAATCTTTTCTTGCATCTTGCAGTGCGGTATAATCAACATCACCTTTTTTATAAATATCTATAACCGTTTTTAAATTATAAAAAGCCTGTTCAGCTTCTATTTGAGCTATTTTTATTCTTCTTTGACTTTTATCCAAATTATTAAAAGCCCGTTTTATTTCAAAGAATAAATCCTGTTTAAATAAATCAATTTCATTATCTGCCGTTTTAAGCTGAGCATCGGCACCTTTTATACCGTGATACAATTCTTTTATATTAACCTCGCTTGAAAGATTAACTCCTATTTGAAGGCTGTTATTTGAAACTCTTTCGTCAAGATTACTTTTAATATTTCCGTAACCGTAGCTTACATTTCCGGTTAAATCTGGAAGATAGGTTCTTTTTACGTATTTTAATGCCTGTTCCATAGCTTTTTTTGTTGCGACTAAAATTCTTAAATCAGGACTGTTTTTATATGCTATATTCACTGCTTCATCACGTGTAAAACTAAAACTAACAGGGGTAAAAATTCTTATATCCGGTTCTTTTTTTAAAAAATCAAAATCATCATTATAATTAAATGTCGAAGTATCTTTTACGGTGAAATTATAATCTTTATCAAGATACATGGAATTAGCAAGGTCTACTTTTGCATTATTATAATTATTTTCCGCTTCGAGGAAATTTATTTTTGATTGGCTTAAATTAATCTCTGCTGTTTGTTTATCAGGCTCTTTTGAAGAAATTTTGACAAAATGTTCGCTTATTTTAACATCATCACCTGCTGATTCCAATAGTGCTTTTGTTCTTAATAAATTGTAATATTTATCTTTTATATCAAATAAAGTTTCACAAAGGCTGTCCATAAATTCATATTCGGCAGCTATTTTGTTAAATTCTTCCATTTTTATAAATGCAGTGGATTTCCCAAAATTATAAATAAGCTGATTTACGGCTAAACCTACATTTGGAAGCTCTCTATAGTGAGTGTCGTGATATATGCTTTTTGAATTGTTTTCATTATAAAAACCTATGCCTGCACTTATTGTAGGAAAATATTGAGATTTTGCAGTACCTAAATTACTTTTTGCAATATCGAGATTATATTTTTGTCTTCTTATTTTTGGACTGTTTTGAAATGCTGCCGCTACGCACTCAAAAACGGATAAACTGCTCCCGTCTTCTATTTTAACAGGTTCAAATAATTTATTATGTTCATCTTCTAACTCTTGAACGGCATAAACTTTAATGCCCAAAATACATAGCAGTATAAATATATATAAAAATAATCCAAGAAATTTTTTCATAGAAGTATTATAACCCGAAAAAATTCATTAAGAATAAAATTGTTACATTTTGATTAAAAACAATATTGGTATATAATGTAAAAGTATAAATCATTAATGATATTTTTATAAAGGAAGTGTTATGCCGACAAAGAATATAGACTATAACATAGATGCTGCACAAGGGTTTGGTTATTTTAAAAATAACATTGAAACCGAGCTTTTGGATTATGTCAGTTCCGTTAACATATCCTGCGGATTTCACGCAGGTGATCCGTTATTAATTCGTGAGTACTTGTTAAAGTGTAAAGAAAAAAATCTGACAATAGGTGCTCACATAGGCTTTAACGATTTACAGGGATTGGGTTACAGACCAATTGAGTTATCGGAAGATGAAATAGAAGCTGTTGTTTTATATCAAATAGGAGCCCTTTCTGCTTTTGCAAAATCATATAATCTTGTTATAGACCATGTAAGACCTCACGGAGCAATGTATAAACTTGCAAGTGAAAATTATAATTTTTCTTTAGCGGTTGCAAAAGCAATACAAAAATTTGACAAATGGCTGAATTATACTTGTTTGGATAATGAAATTTTGGAAAATGTTTCGGCTGAAACAGGTATTGTTATTAACAGAGAAGTATTTATTGATAAATATTACAAACAAGATTTTACTCCCGACTGGGAAAATACAAAATATGTAAGTGATGAAGATGCACTAAACAGAATAAGAACGATAAATTATTCATCTCAAATAAAGATAGGGAACGGTTCTTTTATGCCGGTTAATTGTGATACTCTGCATTTTGACACAAAAAATCCGAATGTTATTCAATTATTAAAAAGAGCTAATGAAATAATGACACCGTCGCCTTCTAATTACAATAAAGCAGCAGTTTCAGGATGGGTATAAAGAATGCGGGAAATGAAGTTTGCTAAATTCTTAAAAATTCCAAAAGATGCAATTTGGCTTGTTCCCGGACTTGAAATTAAAAGATGGTTTCTTTTGATTATAGCAGGTGCGGTTATTGCTGCAATAGGTGTTTGCATTTTATTCGGATTAAAACCTATTTTCACATTAACTAAAATGGTTATAAGAATTGCACAAACGCTTCCGCTGGAAATTATGGGCTGGGCTTTAATTGTACTGGGTATTATACTTTTTATTACGGGCTGGCTTAAAACAAATTATTCAATATTGGATGTTAATAATGACAGAAACAGACACGCTGTTTTAGAAGACTTATATAAAAGAAGAAAATTAAATCACGGGCCGAATATTGTTGCTATAGGCGGCGGTACAGGGCTGTCTACCATGCTGAAAGGTATAAAAAAACTTACAAATAACATAACTGCCGTTGTTACTGTGGGCGACGACGGCGGAAGTTCAGGTAAATTAAGAGAAGAATTCGGTGTGCTTCCCCCCGGTGATATAAGAAACTGCATAGCAGCTCTTGCCGATGATGAAGATTTGGTTGTAAAACTTTTCCAATATCGTTTTAAAGAGGCAGGAGGACTTTCCGGTCACAGTTTCGGAAATTTGTTTCTTACTGCAATGTGTGGTTTGACAGGGAATATGGTCGGTGCCGTTAAAGAATCATCTAAAGTACTTTCAATAAGAGGAAGGGTTCTGCCTTCAACTTTGGATGATATGCGTCTTGCGGCAGAAATGGAAGACGGAACAATTATTAGAGGCGAATCAAATATTCCCGAATCAGGTAAAAAAATTAAAAGATTATTCTTGGAACCCGATAACTGCAAACCGCTTGAAGATGTTATAAGAGCAATTAATATGGCTGATTTAATAATTCTCGGCCCCGGAAGTCTTTATACAAGTGTAATTCCCAATCTTCTTATAAAAGATATCGCAAAAGCCGTAAACAATTCAAAAGCAAGGAAAATATACGTCTGCAATATTATGACTCAACCCGGAGAAACCGACGGTTTTAATGTTTCGGATCATATAAAAGCTCTCATTAATCATTCAAAATATGATAAAATTATTGATGCGGTTCTTGTTAATACCGATTTGCCTAAAGAACTTTTAGCTCCATACAAAGATGCAGGCTCTTATCCTGTTACGGTGGATAAAGAAGAAATTGTAAAAATGGGAATAGAGATTGTTCAAAAAAATCTTGTTGAAGATAAACGCTATGAAGACGGTCATTCTTCCTTCGTAAGACACTCCCCCACACGTCTTGCAAGAAGTATTTATTACTGGTATAAAAAAAATCAGAAGAAGAAATAATATGAGTAATGAAACATCAATAAAACGTAGAACATCTAAATCTTTTCAGAAAATGAAAGAAGCGGGAGAAAAAATTACAATGCTTACCGCTTATGATTTTGCAACAGCAAAATATGTTGATGAAGCAGGTATTGACTCCATTTTGGTAGGTGATTCTCTCGGAATGACAATGCTTGGATATGATGATACAGTAAACGTCACAATGAATGATATGCTTGTTTTTACATCTGCTGTTTCACGTGGTGTAAAAAGAGCTTTGCTTATTGCAGATATGCCATTTCTGTCTTTTCAAATATCAACCGAACAAACTTTGATGAATGCGGGAAAACTAATTCAAGCAGGAGCTAATGCCGTAAAAATAGAAGGCGGTTCGGATTTTATAATATCGCAGATAAAAGCATTAACTCAGGCGGGAATAAGTGTAACCGGTCATTTGGGCTTTACTCCGCAATATATTAATACTATAGGCGGATATTACGTTCAAGGAAAATCTTATGAAAATACAATAAAAATGTTGGAAATTGCTAAGAAACTTGAAGATGCCGGTGTATTTGCAATTGTACTTGAAATGGTAAGTGAAGAATCAGCAAAATATATTAGTGAAAATTTAACAATTCCGACTATAGGAATTGGTGCAGGCAGATACTGCGATGGACAGGTGCTTGTTATTGATGATGTTCTCGGAAGATTTTACGGAAATACTCCCAAATTTTCCAAACAATATGTTAATATAAAAGAGATAATTAAAAATGCAATTTCACAATACGGTAATGAAGTAAAAAATATTATCTTCCCTTCGGAAGAACATATTTTTAAACTGCCAAAAGAGGAGAAGGAAAAACTTGACAATACTCTTAAATAAAATTAATGAAGTAAAAAATAATATAAAACAATGGAAGCGGGAAGGTTTAAAAATAGGACTTGTACCTACAATGGGGGCTCTTCACAAAGGACATGAATCTCTGATAAAAAAAGCAAAAGAACATTGCGATAAAGTTGTTGTGAGCGTATTTGTCAATCCTATTCAGTTCGGTCCGAATGAAGACTACGACAAATATCCCCGTACAATAGAAAAAGATTTGGATGTTTGTGAAAAAAACGGAGTTGATATTGTTTTTTCCCCTTCGCCATCAGAAATGTACGGAGAAAATAACAGACTCTCAAATACCGACTTAACATTTGTATGCCCTGCATATAATATTGTTGATTGTATGTGCGGTAAATCAAGACCAGGACATTTTGACGGTGTTGCAACGGTTGTATTAAAACTTTTTAACATAGTTAATCCCGATTTTGCATTTTTCGGACAAAAAGATGCTCAGCAATTATTTATATTAAAAAAAATGGTTAAAGATTTAAATTTGGATTTAACAATAATACAATGTCCTATAGTAAGGGAAGATGACGGACTTGCATTAAGTTCAAGAAATACATATTTAAATACGGAAGAAAGAAAAAATGCATTAACAATAAATAAAGCATTAAAACAAATTGAAAAAATATATTCGACCGGAGTAAAAGACACAAAAGTTCTTTTTGATTCTGCTATAGCTGTTTTAGATAAAAATTTGGAGTTGGAATATTTAGAATTTAGAAGTTTTGATACTTTTGAACCGGTTGAAGAAATTCAACAAAATACATTAGTTGCAATTGCAGCAAAATCAGGTAAAACAAGACTTATAGATAACATAATAATAAGATAACGGAAATATGGCATATAACAGAGGTGATGACTTAAAAAAACAAATAAATAAATTTTCACGCATATTAATATGGGCGAAAGTATTAAAATTTGTTTTGTTTTTTTATGCGTTTGTGTCATTTTTATTTTGGTTTTTAAATTGTTTTGCACTTGATTGGTTATACATGTTTAATTGGCTTTTTATTCTGCCGTATAAATTTGTTAGCACGTTTTATAAACCGGCAGGTTTAAGTGCCGATTTTTCATTGGCTATAATTGGAACGATTTCACTTTGCACGGGATTATTATGCGAGTTCTTTTCAGGTAATTTATACCAAAAAATTTCAAATTTACAGGAAGAACTTGAAAAATATTTGGAACAGAAAAAAAATGCGAAACCAAAAAGAGCCAGACCAATACCAATGGGTGGTGCTTATGTACGTGAGAATAATATGCACGATTCATCTTATTTTGATGAAAATGCAGTATTAATTTTTATTATTCATCCTCATATACATAAAATGAAAAATGAGTCCTCTGTCAGTGAACTGACTTTTCAAGAAGTTGAGGATTGGCGGCAGCGTGTAAATAAAATGATTTTAGACAATATAAAATCATCACTTCCGCAGCAAAAAGGATATTATAGAAAAAATTTATTTTTTGTGTATAAAAATTTTAATTATGTAGATGATTTTATCTGCTATATTCGTCCTACAATTAATTCTATAATTTCCGAATTTAAACAATATGATATTGATGTACAGTTTAATTATGTAATGAGTACGGCTCCTTTATTATCGGCAGTAGAAAAAGAATTAGATATAATGGATACAATTCTTTCTTTGAATTTTATGAATATTTTTATATTAACGGAAAGATTTAAAAATGTTTATGAAAGAAAAGCGGCTCAAAAATATACGATGAAATTAAAAGGAGAATATAATTTATCCAAAAATCTTTCAATATCAAATGTACAGCCGTTATTTATATTTCAGGAAATATCAAATCAAGGAGCAGTAAAATAATATGAAAATGAAAATAATCAGAATGGAACATAATAAACATCTTCCCGAATATAAAACCGAAGGTTCTTCAGGTATGGATTTATATGCGGCAACAGACAAAGAAATCACATTAAAACCGCTTGAAAGAGTTTTGGTTCCAACAGGTATAAAAATAGAAATTCCGATAGAATATGAAGCTCAAATAAGAGCAAGAAGCGGATTATCCGTTAAACACGGAATAACGCTTATTAATGCGGTAGGAACCGTAGATGCAGATTATAGAGGCGAGGTATGCGTCGGGCTTGTAAATCTTTCAAATGAAGAATATACAATAAAACCCGACGATAGAATTGCACAGATGGTTATAATGAAAGTTGAAAAAGCTGAAATAGAAGTTACAACCGAACTTTCAGAATCTGTCAGAGGTGAAGGCGGTTTTGGCTCTACAGGCAAATAAATTTGCGGTGCTATTTTAAATAATCCATAATTGTATTTAAAAGATCATATTTGGGACGATATCCCGCAAATTTGCCAATCATTTTTCCTTCTCTGAATAATAAAAATGACGGAAAAGCGTGAACATCATATTTATTGGTAATATTCGGATTATCGTCAGGATTTATTTCTGCTATTTCAATATTTTTATCGGAAAGTTCCTCTAAAATCGGCTTTTGTTTTTGGCAGTATCCGCACCACGGAGCGGAAAATGCAATAAATTTTACACCGTTTTGTATATATTCATCAAAATTTTTTTCATCTACTTTTTTTAACATATTTTCTCCTTTTTATAAAAAATATGCCGGTCGAAAAAAAATATTATCCCTCTTATGATTAAATTTAAGTATTATTATATTATTTTATACTATCTTGTCTTGAAAGATATTCAAGCGAGTATTTTAAAATATCTTCTGATTTTAAGGCATCTTTTTTATAATTTAAGACTTCTTTTATTGCATTTTTTGCTTCGTTTACACTGTAGCCCAGTGAAATTAATACGCTTTGAACTTCTACAACAGTATCTTGATTTATATTTGAAGGATGTTCAATATCACCGACATCAACAGGGGTAACATTTGACCAATTTATAAGTTTATCTTTAAGTTCAATAATAATTTTTTGTGCAACTTTAGCTCCTACGCCTTTTGCTCTTGAAAGTTCTTTGAAATCTTCTCTAATCATAATATCAATAAGTTCCGATATTGAAAATTCCTCCAAAATCATAAGCGCCATTTTAACACCTATACCGGAAACACTCTGCAGTATATTAAATATATCTCGTTCTTCTTTTGTAATAAATCCTGTAAGAGTCATTGAATCTTCTTTGTGTGTTAACGAAACATAAATTTTTATTTCATCATTGTCAGATAAACGCTCTATTGTACTTTTACCCGTATTAATAACGTATCCTATATTTCCCGTTTCAACTACAATATGACTGCCTCTATATGAATTTAATTGTTTTGATACAAGATGTCCCTTTATATAATCATACATTATAATTTTTTATCCTTTAGTTTGTTATATGAGTCTATAGCCGTTTTTACTTCTTTATCATTATTAAGATTTTTATGTGCTATAGCAAGATTATAATAAAAATCAGCTTCGTCAGCTTTTAATTTTATTGCTTTTTCAAAGGCATTTTTTGCACTTTTATAATCTTTCAATCCTAAATAAGCACATCCCATATTGTAATAATAAAAAGGAAAATCTTTTTTTATTCTTACAGCATGTTTGTATTCGTTTACAGCCAAATTATAACGTTTTTCCTCTAAATAAATATTTCCCAAATTATAGTGGGCTTTATCGAAATCAGGATTTAATTTTATTGATTTTTGAAGAAAAAATACGGCATTAACGTTACTGCCTTTGTCTTGAGCTATATTCGCAAGTAAGTACCATATTTCAAAATCTCTTTCACTTTCACTTATTTTAGATATAAGTGAATATGCTTCATCTATATTATTAGAATTATATAATGCCGTAATTTCATTCTTTTTGTCCTGCGGTAAAGCGGCAAATGAAGATGTACAAAATAAAAATGCCACAATAATTATATAAATATATTTTATTAATTTCCTCATAACACAATTATAAAATAACAAAGGATTTGTTTCCATTTCGTTATATTTTTTGTAAATTTTTATAACAATTTGTAATTTTTTAAAAATTTTGAGTTTTAAATTTACTTTAATATAATATATAGTATATATTATTTATTTACGAGAATATATATGATTACATTGGATTTAGATATTGCATATCTGTGCAGCAGATATAATATAGGATATACCGATATACAAAGATATCGGCGAAGCAACCTGAGCATAGAGCAAATAATGGAAGCTGAAGCAAAACAGGGAAATCAGGCTGCAACAAAAGTGCTGATGCAGATAACAAGTAATCCCGAAGAATTATCTAAGCTGTTTCAGCTTGTTAATCCGATGAACAGATATTTAATACTATCGCACATGAATCACGAAGATTTACTTATGATAATGCAGTTTTTAGATCCGGATGAAATGGTTTTAGGATTAAGTATATTTAATGAAGATGTCTTAATTCAGTTAATGATGAAAATGAGTCCTGAAGCATTGGCAAAAGTTGTACTTTCGCAAATGGATGCAGAAAAATTTTTGAAAATAATACCTGAAGAATTTTTAAATCAATTCTTAACTTCCGATAAATTAAATCGTGATATGATTATGGCTGCTATGGAAAACATAGATGAAGAACAATTGCAGAAAATGATGGAAGCATATACAGGTCAATCCTGCTATGAATCCCGTGAAAATATTCTTTCTCAAGTAAGTCAATTTGAGGATGATGACTTTATGAATGTGGTATTTGCTATGGAAGCGGACGGAAAGCAGCAGCTTATTTCAAATTTACTGCATGAAAAGCCAGAATTATTTGAAGAATTTTCAGCCGAGGCTATGGTTTTCCCATTCCAAAAAATGAAAAAAGAAGAAGTTTTAAAATCATTAACAGTACTGGAAACAAAAGAAATGCTTCCTATGGTAGAACAAATGCCGAGTGAAATTTTATCGTTAATAGCGACACAAATTGATCCGAAAACATTTTCGGAAATACTGTGTAAGGATTTTGGAAGTGTTATAGCACAATGCGGACTTAAATTTTAATTCAATGTAAATTTTATTAATAATTGTAAAAGATTTTAATTAAAATTAAAGAAAAATTCAGTAATACCGACATAAACAATAGTACAAAGGAGGCTGATTATGGCAGATATAAGTGTAGATTTAAATACCGCAGCAGCCGGTAATATAGCAGATGTTGAACCTGTTGAGGAAGAACCTGTTGAAGCAGCAGAAGAAGCAGCTCATGAAGAACCTATAATTACCTCCACGGCAATAGAAAATTCAAAGGTTGAAGCCGATGTGCTTGACGTATCGGAACCTGAAACCGTTGAAAAAGCGGCAAGCGTTTCGAGTGATACCGAGCCTGAAACGCCTGTTGTAACAGAAGAAATGATTGCAAGTCTTGATAAAACAGATGGAGGTTCTTCACCTGTTTCAAATGCTGTTTTAGATAGTGTAAATGAAACTGTAATGAAAAAGGCACCTGAAATTGCTGCAACCGATGCATCAATTACAGCATCAGCTTATGCTTCAATTCAAGCGGCAGCATTAAATATGAATTCGACCGGAGTATCTTCTGATGTAAAACCGTCTAATGCCAACGATAGTACTGTATCTCTCAGTAATGCATTAACGAATGCCGCAAAAAATCCTGAGCTGTTCTCATCAGTTAATCAGGGAAATCCTTCAGAAATACCAGCGGATGGGAAGCCTGTCAGCGGCGAAAATCCCACAGGAATTGTATCTGAAAATCCTGAACAGCTTGCTTCTATACCAAAAGATAAACAGCCCGAAATAAATCAGGGAGGTTCTTTGGATAGTGCAAACACAGTTGAGCATCCTTCACCAGCTCCTGCAAATAAAGAAGATGGTTCAAGTGCTCCATCGGATTTAACAGGAAAAACTTCTCCTGCAATTTCGGGTAATTATTCAACCGAAGCATTAAGATATTCTGCAATGGCAGGTGCGGCGGCAAGTTCTGAAAAAGATTCACGAATAGCATCAGATGGCGATAATGTATCAGGAAGAAATGTTTCAGGAAAAGCTGATACGGTTAACGAACCTGCGGCTGATACCGATGTTAGTGCAAAGTCAGCACCAAAACAGAGTAAATTTGAACAAATGGTCAATAAAGCAGAAGATTTTATTAATCGTGTAACCAATAATTCGGGTAATACAGAACCAAAAACTCAAACAAGACAGGCTCATGCAGAAGATACAAAAGCCCATGAAGTAAAAGAACCTGTAAAAAAGGAAGAAACAGGCAGAAAAGATCCTATTGAACGTTTGAAAGAGTCAAGAGCAGAAAAAGAAAAAATAGCCGAAAAGCAGGAAGAAAAGAAAGAAAAAATTAAAAAAGAACAAGATA
Source organism: Candidatus Gastranaerophilales bacterium (assembly GCA_905235825.1). GTDB lineage: Bacteria > Cyanobacteriota > Vampirovibrionia > Gastranaerophilales > Gastranaerophilaceae > Avigastranaerophilus. The sequence continues at coordinate 7,653 of CAJONH010000199.1, read as the reverse complement.
AAGAAGCTAGGAACATGAATAAAATTCTTAGTGATAATAAGCCTAATAATACCGGTAAATCAGTAAACAAAGCAGGTAAAACTAATGGAAAAGGCACAAAAACACAAAATGTTTCCGTAAAACTCGTAAAAGATGAAAACGGACGCTGGAAGGCTGAAAGACCTGAAACTATAGAATTTTTATCTCGTGATATTTATATGCAGGATGCAAAGTCGGAATATTTGAGAAGTAATCCTGAACCTACATTTTCCGAGCATTTTGATGCTGTTGCCGATATAAATGAAGATGTTGCAAATACTTCAAAATCAATAGGAAGTTATAGTACCGGTATTGCATCTGCAAAAGACGGCGATCGGGAAACTTATTATTCCAAATATTCCAAGTGGAAATCCGGTTATAATAAGCACATGAAAGCTCTTGAAAAAGATTATCAGGCTAATAACGAAAATTACAGAGAACAATACTTTGCATACAGAAGAGCTCAACTTAAAGCTGAGGAGTTAAATAAAAGAATAAAATAATAAATTATTAAACATGTTTATTATCGAATAACTTTCTACGGCAAAATATATTTATTGATGTAACAATTTACATAATTACCGCAATTTTTATATTTTTGATTTTTTGTATACATGGTTGTGTAGAAAGGTATTTTCATGACAAATTCAATTTTTCCGTATAATAACGGTATTGCTGTCAATCATGGTAACTTATCCTGTAATAATAAAATTTTTAAAGCATTTGAGTCATTTATTCCAAATAATTCAAAGAAAAAAGAAGACTATAAGCAGGCAAGACAAAATTTAACGGCGGCAAAAAATCAAAACGGACAAATTGAAAAATTTGCTGATTATACTAAATCAAAATTAGGGTTTGGTATTTCTTCAAAAGTAATTGAAAATGAAATAAACGGCGGTAAAAAAAATGAAGATGAAATAAATAAAATCATCAAAAATTACAGACGTTCTCAGGAAAATACGGCACAGGCATCTGCTGATATTGCATCATCAGCGGCTTCTATTTATACATTTTTTAAGGTTAAAAACTTTACAGAATTATTAACTACAAAATTGTACACGATTAATAAAGAAAATATTAATACGCTGTTAAAAGAAGAAAAATTAAATAATGCACTTATAAAAAAATTTAAACCTTTCCTTGAAAAAAAATCAACTTTTATTGCATTAGGTGCAATTGCTTCTACTGTTGTCGGAAGCCAGATAAAACCGTTAATACTTTCCGTAAACAGAATAGGTACAAAGCAATATGATGCAAATACCGATGAAAGCATGGATAAAAATGAAATTAAGAATGCAAATAAACAGGCAAGAAACGCAAAATGGGGTGCTAATTTCAGAAACTTTACTACAGGTGCAATAAACGGTGCAACTGTACCGATACTTTCTATTTTAGGCCCTGCGGGGGTTCCTGTTTATGCAGCAGTTAATTCTTTATCAAGATATTTTATCGGGGAAAAAGAAGATAAAAACGAAAAAAATATAAATTCATATATTGATAATATAAAAAATTCAAAAGTTACTAATTCACTCGCTGCCGCTTTATTATTAACAATAGGTATCAAAGAAGCAAAATACAATAAAATATTTGAAGAAAATCTTGTTAAAGCGGTTAAAAATCTTGAAGGTGCATCTCAAACAGGCAATTTAAAAATGTATGAAAAAACCCTTTCTTCATTCGATAAACTTGAAGCATTGCTGTTTGAACACAATAATGAAATTAAAATTATAATGAACAGATATCATGATAGTGGTGATGCCCGAACAGCAATACAGGAATTAAGCAATCAAAATATATTTGCTTTGAAATTTAAACAAATAGATATTAACGGTGATAGTTTAAGCAGAGCATTAAAAGAAAACTGTCCTGCTACAAGAACTTTAGATATAGCTCAAAAATATGTTAATTCACAAATTGGAGAAAATGAATATACGCTTACCAAACTCGTAGGTGTCGGAACAATTGCCGAAACATATCTTGCAAAAGATAAAACAGGAAAAGAAGTATGCTTAAAAATGCTTAAAGACGGTATAACCGAAGCTAAAATTTTAAAAGATAAAGATGCATTTATTCAAATGGTAAAAAATACGGAATTATATTCCGCCGATGAAAAAGAATTTTTGATTAAAAATATTGAAAATATTGCGGAAGGTGTATTAAAAGAAGTTGATTTTACAAATGAAATGAAAGCAGCTCAAGAACTTGCAATGGTTACTAAACAAGCTAAAGTTGTAAAACCGATTGAAGTAAAAAATAATATTTATATAATGGAAAAAGCGGATGGTATCAGTTTACAAAACCTGTTAAAAGAATTAAGATACAGTGATAATGGAATACATCTGTCTGACTCCGATGCTAAAGATTTAATGGGATTATATCAGAATGTCTTAATCGAACAATTCAGCAAAGTAAGTTCTGACGGTAAAATTATTCACGGCGATATTCATCCCGGAAACATATTTATAGATATTGATGCACTTAAAGCAGGCAGAAAAAATCCAATAACATTAATAGATACAGGTAATACAATAAATCAAAATTCAAAAAATGCCATAAGATTTATGAGATTATCAAAGTATATTGATGATGCTGATGTTGAAAATATCACTAAATTTGTTCTTGACGGGGCTGTTTTACCTGAAAATATGACAAGAAAAGAAGCCTTCGAAAAAATTTCAAAAGAACTTTCAACCTTATTTTTCTCGCCTAATACTAATATTCCTCCCGTAACAAACGACAATATTTTAAAATTAACCGAAAGTATAATGCAAAAATTTAATATACTTCCTGCAGATACACAGGGAAATTTATTAAAGGCTAAAACATCGGCAGGAACTTCACTTATGGATTTTTATGAAACTCTTGCAAATACTTTATATAATAATAATAAACCTAATTCAACCATAGAAAATATTAAAATGGGACTTGATATATTATATCAGCAGAAAAAATATGCCTTCAAAAAGTCAATGCAGGAAAAGTTAAATTTATTTATGCTTTCGCCTACAGAAAGAATGAAAATGAAACAAAGTGAAACTACACCCGATAAAAACAGTTTAGAATATTTAACTTATGCTATTAAGCAATTTAAAACCGATAAAATTGATGGAAATAAAATTAATGAATATTTTGAAAACTTAATGAAAGATATGTTTTCAGTTTAATAAATCTTCATAAGTTAAATCAGGAAAATAATACATCTGTAAAAAACTTCCTGAACGAATTGAATTTAAGAAAGCAAAACTTAAAACAAGGGTTCATGATTTTAATTGAACCCTTGTTTTCGAATATAGAATTACCCTCTATGGTGATGACAATGTGAGTGGTCGTGACCTTCACCGCCGCATGAATTTTCTCCTGTTTTAAGAGTATTTGATAAATAATCTTCAATAACTTTTCTGATAGGTAATTCAGGACAACCTGCAACAACTTCAACTCCGTTTTGTGCAAATATCATTAAAGGTCTGCCGCCCATTCCGCCTGCCAAAATTTTGCTTACACCCTGCTCTGATATCCAAGAAGCACTCTGACAAGAAATACCGTCTTCAGGTATTTTTTCTTCAATACTTATAATTTCTCTTGTTTCGGGATTAATTTCCGCAAATGTAAATGAATCACAATGTCCAAAATGTCCGCACAACTTTCCATCGCTTGTCGGAATACATATTTTCATAATACTATCTCCTTTTAGTTTTTCAATATTTGTCTGTAATAAAATTGCACTTTCAATAGCCTGCGTATCTGTCATATTATGACTTCTTGCATACTCTCTTAAAATATTTAAAATGTTCTCATTTATTCTTCTGTTGAACGGAACTTTTTTAAGACAGGTTTTTTTTCTTCCTGCCTGTTCTCGTTTTCCTCCCCAATTGAATTTATTACAACATTTCATAATAAAAAGATAACACTCGATTTTGATTATGTCAATACATATTCAAATTAACAAATTTATATTAACATTAAAAAATGTAAAGTGACAAAAAAAAATGTTTTTTTATCATTTAAAAATTTTTTTTATACTAATTTTTTTACCAAAATTTTTAAAAATAAAAAAAATGAATTAAATAAAAATATAAATTTTAAAATTTTTATTAATTTAAAAAAACTTTACAATTTAAACAGGCATACAGTTTTTTGACATTTAAAAACAGCTCAATATATAATCTGTTTATCACATAGGAGATTGGAAATATGAATAAGCGGAGCATTATTGACTACAAAAAAACATTAACAAAAGAAGAAATTAAAAAAATTGTTGAAGAAAATAATATCGAATTTATTAAACTTGAATTTTGCGATATAAACGGGATTATGAAAAATTTATCTGTTCCCTGTGAGCAGCTTGATAGTGTAATGAATAATGAAATTATGCTCGACGGTTCTTCTATTAAAGGGTTTAGAAGTATCGAAACATCAGATATGTATTTTTATCCCGATTTAAAAACTTTTGCAATTATCCCATGGAGAAGTGATGACGATGTAAAAGTCGCAAGATTTATTTGTGATATTCATAATGCTGACGGCAGTCCGTTTGAAGGATGTCCCAGATGCAACCTGAAAAAAATGATAGCAAAAGCTGAAAAATTAGGTTACACAATGAATGTTGGGCCGGAAGCTGAATTTTTTATTTTCAAGCAGGATGAGAACGGTAATGCGACATTAAACACGTATGATAATGCGGGATATTACAGTGCTGCACCTGTTGATAAAGGTGAAAATTTAAGAAGAATAATGGTTAAAACATTAAAGGAAATGGGATTTGAAGTTGAAGCAAGCCACCACGAAGTTGCACGAGGTCAGCATGAAATTGATTTTAAATATGCTGATGCTTTAACTACTGCCGATAATATAATGACATTTAAATATGCCGTTACTGCAATAGCAGAGCAAAATGGTGCAATAGCATCATTTATGCCTAAACCTATATTTGGCATAAACGGTTCAGGTATGCACTGTAATGTTTCATTGTTTAAAGACGGAAAAAATATTTTCTTTGACCCTGAAAGAACTTATCAGCTATCAAGAGAAGCACTATACAGTATAGGCGGATTATTAAAACACGTTAAATCTTTTACTGCCGTTACAAATCCCACAATTAACAGCTATAAAAGACTTGTTCCGGGGTATGAAGCACCTGTTTATCTTGCGTGGAGTTTAGCAAACCGCTCAGCATTAATTAGGGTTCCTGCTAAACGTGGTAATGCAACAAGGGTTGAATTAAGATCGCCCGATCCTTCTTGTAATCCTTATTTGGCTTTAACTGTAATTTTAGGTGCCATTTTAGACGGTGTGGAAAATAAAATAGAACCGCCATTACAAGTAGAAGAAAATATATATCACATGACGACAAAAGAACGTAAACGTGCAAAAATTGATTCGCTGCCTGCAAGTTTAAACGAAGCTCTTGATTTATTGGAAGAAAATGAAATAATAAAAACGGCACTGGGTGAGCATATATTTAATGAATTTATAACTGCAAAAGAAAAAGAATGCGATACATTTAGAACTTACGTAACACCATTAGAAGTTGAAATGTATTTAAATATGCAATAAACAATTATCTTTAGATTTAGTTACTTGTAAAAGGTGCATTTTGCACCTTTTACAGGCAATCCCTGTATGTTTTTAATTAATGCCTTTATATCAGAGTCAGCAATCGGATATCAGAGCAAGGTTAAAACTACCGAATGAAATTTATATTCAAGATTGTTTTTATGACGGTAATGTTAAATTTGTTTCATATTTATTTTTACTTAGTATTTACTTTTCTTATAATTTTTGCAGGCACTCCCGCTGCTATTGTATTTTCGGGAATATCTTTAGTTACTACGGCATTTGCTCCTATTATAGCACCGTCACCTATTGTTACACTCTGCAAAATTGTTGCATTAGAGCCTATCCATACATTATTCCCTATTTTAATGGGTTTCGGGTAAATATTCTGTCTGAAAGCAGGTCTTTCATCGTGATTAAGCGTTGCAAGAGTTACATTATGACCTATCAAAACACCGTTACCAATTATTATTCCCCCTTGGTCTTGAAATTTACAACACGAATTTATAAAAACATTTTTTCCTATGCTAATGTTCTTTCCGCAGTCTGTATAAAAAGGCGGAAACAATCTAAATGATTTATCAATCTTTTTTCCTGTAAGTTTTGAAAAAAGTTGAATAATTTCATCGGAAGTATGATATTTATTATTAAGCTCCATTGTTATTTTAAGAGCTTCTTGACTTAAAACGTGAAAAAATTTTAGCATATCCCCTGAAATCATTTCACCTTCTGCCATTTGTCTATAAAATTCTTTTAAATCAATCTCAGCCATAGTATGATAATAACATAAAATTAGCAGGGTGCAATTTTTTGCACCCTGCTAATTTTTAAATGTGCCATTGTAAATTGACATAGATATTGAGAAAAAGTGACAGCAAGTAGGGTTGACTTTAGTCAACCAATTTATTTTTGGCAGCCTAAAGTCCCCCCTCGCAGACTTTCAATAAAAACATTCGGAACATCAATCAAGTATGCATTTATGTTATCAACTAATTGCATACGCTCATTTGAATGCAATTAAGTATTACCTGATAGTAAAATATTGTTTGTAAATTTTAAAATTATTTTATTTATACAGCATCTAATTCTCTATATGAATAAGAATTATCAAGAATGTAATCTTTTAATTTTTCGCATTGTTTCATTTTATATGTAAAGCATAAGCCGCATCTGTTTAACATTCTCATTTTACAATCATTACAGCCCTTGCTTACAAATGAAAGTCTTGCATAAAGGTCGATTTGATTTATGAAATAATTTCTTAAATTTTCCATATTTTTATGTTCTTCTATTGGTGCTTTCATATATTTTGAAAGTCCAAAACATCTTACCGCTGTTAAATCGGGCAGAATATCGATAACGGGATTACAGGTATGTGCTGTTGTAATTGTATCGGGTACTCCGTATTCTTTTGATAACATCGCAAGTTTTAATTGTGTTTTCTTATCTTCAGGTGTCAATAAACACTGAGGAATTGCGTTACAATCATTATTCGGAACTATTTCATTTTTTATACAATCTTCAAAAAATTGAAATAAGAAAGGTTTAAAATCCATAAAACTTTCTAACGGGTCTTTTATTTCTTCTTTATCGGAATTTGGCAGAGCTGTTGAAAATCTTAATTGATGATTACCTGAAATTTTTAATAAATCAAATATATAAGAATAATCCATGTTTTTTGAATAGAGGTTTATACCTATATTAAAATTATTAATACCGTTTTCTTTTAATAAAGTAATATTTTCTTTTAATCTGTTAAAACGGGTTTCCCCTAAATCCGCAGGCGGATTACAGTTAATTAGCATATTTACTTTTCTGAATTTTAAATCATCTATATATTTATGCAGTTCAAGCCCGTTTGTATATATTATAAAGTGCCTGATTTCATCATCTTTTAAAACATAATCAAGCATATCTTTGAATTTTGGGTGTAGAGTCGGTTCTCCGCCAATAAATCCTACTCTTTCATCAGGCATTGTTTTTATAAAATTTATAGCCTTATGAAAATTTTCCATTGTATATTCTTCATTTTCTTTATTAACAAATTCATCCGCAAAACAATACGGACATTTTAAATTACAT